>DAONEL010000155.1:0-4971 GCA_035403045.1 Bacteroidales bacterium | reverse complement strand
ATCAAAACCATGCAGGTGGCTCCAAGCCTGAAAAAAGCCTATGAAGATAAAGGCAAAGAAGTGATCCTGGCAATTGAGAAAGGTATTACACTTGCCGTGATTGACGATGCCTGGAAAGAGCAGCTCCGCGAAATGGACGACCTGAGACAGAGCGTGCAATCAGCAACTTACGAACAAAAAGACCCGTTGCTGATCTACAAATTTGAATCGTTCAACTTGTTCAAAACCATGCTGCAGAAAGTAAACAAGGATATAATCTCGTTTATACTTCGCGCCAGCATTCCTATTCAGCAGCCTGAGCAGGTACGCGAAGCTCAGATGCCGGCTCGCCGCAGCGACTCCCGTTTGCGTGAAGAACGCACGGATGTTATCAACCAGCGAACCAGCGAAAACTCCGTTACAGGCCCGGTTAAAGTAGAAAAGAAAGTCGGACGAAACGATCCATGCCCCTGCGGCAGCGGCAAGAAGTACAAGAATTGTCACGGGCAGGAGGATTAGTGAAATAGCCGGCAATTCATGCTATCCTGCACTTTTAATGCAAACTGAAAGCAAACTAATACCACAGATAATGATTAAACAATTAGGAACTGCTTTTTCTTTACTTCTGTTTTCAACGTTTTGTTGTTCAGGACTTAAAGCTCAGATAGCCTACAGCCCGGTGATCGACTCTCTCATCTATTTATCAACTCCTTCATCGGTAAGCCTTACGGTTAGGCAACTCTCAGGAGATACAACGGTGATGCTTGACGGTTTGACACAAACAATCACTACACGTAATTACCAGTTCAACGAAATTCAGAACAAGGCTACCCGATTCATCAGGGAGCAGTTTGAAAGTTATGGGCTTGAAACACGCTACCAGGATTACAGTTCTACCGGCCGGAATGTACTTGGCTGGAAAATTGGTACAAAGTACCCTGATAGAAAGTTCATTATTTGTGCTCATTATGACGATATGCCTTCCAATGCAGTTGCTCCCGGTGCTGATGACAATGCTTCGGGGGTGGTTGCAGTGATGGAAGCAGCCCGCATTTTATCTCCTTATCCCAGCGAATATACCCTTGTTTTTGCCGCCTGGGATGAAGAAGAGATAGGGCTTGTAGGTAGCCGTGCCTATGCCGATAGCGCCAGCTATTTAGGCGAGCAAATACTCGGCGTTCTCAATTTTGACATGATAGCCTGGGATTCGAATGACGATTATAAAATGACCATCGGTACCAATTCGCTATCTTCTGAACTAACCAATCAGTACCAGGATGTCATGTATATGTATACTCCGGAGATCAATTGGAATTACACCGCTATTGAAGCCAGCGATCACGCTTCGTTCTGGTACAACGGTTATCCGGCCATCCTTGGTATTGAGGAATATCCCGGCGATTTTAATGCATATTACCATACACAGCAGGACAAATTTTCGAATCTGAATATCTCATATTTTAACAGGATGGTTCAGGCGGCAGTTGCCGGTTTGGCAACACTTGGCTGGGATTGCAAGCTTTCGTTTGATTACGATCCGGTAGCATCAGGCAGCGATACGGCAGCAAAACTAACCACTATTGCTATCAACACACCGCGGACAATAGCCGATGGCGACAACAGTCCAAGACTGTATTTCAAAACCGGAAATAGTGATTTCCAATACCTTATGCCGGCATCACAAAATGGCAACCAATTCACTTTCGAGCTCCCGGGCCAGCAACCCGGAACAGTGGTATCCTATTATTTTGCCATGCAGGATTCTGCAGGCATCATGATGGGTACGTATCCTGATGGAGGCCGGGGTATGAATCCTCCCGGAACACAGGCTCCTTCAACACTGTTCAGCTATTTTGTTGCTCCTGTAAAAACGGAGGAGTTTTGCTCTGTGTCAACGCCCAAAGCTATCCCCGACAGGGGCTATGTGCTTGATACTATTCCGGTTACGATTTACGGTGGTGTCCAGGATATCGATGTGACGGTAAACATTTCGCATACCATGGACAAAACCCTGAATATTTTCCTGCTCGGGCCTAATGGTAACCAGGTTGAACTAAGTTCGGGCAACGGCGGAAGCAATGCTAATTATACAGGTACCATTTTCGATGATGAAGCCTCGGTTTCAATTAAAATGGGAACTGCCCCTTTTACCGGGAGGTTCAAACCGGAACAGCCGCTTAGTAATTTTGATAACCTGCTTTGCAGTGGCAACTGGATACTTAAGGTGCAGGACAGCGTCATCAGCCATACTGGGACGTTGGACAGCTGGTGTATGACGCTTGGTTATTATGACCTGGCAGTGGAAGTGCCCCTGCCGGTTCAGTCAGTTGATTTAAGCCTTGGGCAAAATTTCCCGAATCCCGTGGCAAATTCTACCACTATCCCTTTTACTCTTACGAAAGATGCAACGATCAATCTGGAACTTTTTGATTTGTATGGAAGGAAGCTAAGTACAATTGCCGCTGGAAGTTATCTCAAAGGAACGCACTTCGTTAACCTGGACATGGAGCCATTTGCACCCGGAACATACTTCTACAGGCTGCAGAATGGATCAGTTTCAGAAACAAAAGCATTGCTTCTGACCCGTTAATAAGAACTACTCTCATTCAATAACTTATTGATTATGAAGTATAAAAGAATTTTGCTTAAGCTCAGTGGTGAATCCCTTGCCGGCAAAGCAGGCTATGGTTTTGATGCAGCCATGCTCGAAATGTACGCCGGTGAAATAAGAGCTGCTGTTGAAGCAGGTACCCAGGTAGCTGTTGTGCTCGGTGGCGGAAATATATTCCGTGGCCTGAAAGGTAATAACACCGGCATCGACCGTACACAGGGCGATTACATGGGCATGCTTGCCACAGTGATCAACAGCCTGGCATTGCAGGGCTTTTTGCAGAACCTTGGGATAAAAGCCAGGGTGCTTTCGGGTGTTGCAGTGGATCCTGTAGCCGAACGGGTGAGCGCTCCCAGGGCTGTTAAAAGCCTGGAGGATGGCGAAGTATGTATCATCGCGGGAGGAACAGGAAACCCGTTTTTCACAACCGATAGTGCAGCAGCCCTTCGTGCCGTTGAGATCCACGCCGATGTTCTGCTCAAAGGAACACGGGTGGACGGTGTTTACACGGCGGATCCCGAAAAAGACCCGTCAGCAGTGAAGTTTGAAACCATAACATTCTCTGATGCTTATGAAAAAGGGCTTTCGATCATGGACCTTACCGCTTTCACGCTTTGCCGCGAAAACAACATGCCTGTGATCGTATTTGATGTGAATAAACCCGGCAACCTGCTTAAGATCATCAGGGGAGAACATGTAGGCACCCTCGTGACGAACTGACCTTAAGGAATAATTCTGTTACTCCCTTTCGGAACACATTTTGCATAGTTGAAAAAGGAAATTATTTTTGCATTGCAATAACCCAATGACGTATGACAGAAGAATCGAAATTTATCCTTGAAGCGATGAACGAAAGCATGATGAACGCGCTTCAGCATCTCGAAAAGGAATTTCATAAATACCGCACCGGCAAAGCCAGCCCGCAAATGCTTGAAGGCGTGAAGGTTGACTATTATGGCACCATGACACCCATCGAGCAGGTTTCGAATATCAACACACCTGATGCACGCCTCATCGTGGTACAACCCTGGGAGAAAAATATGCTTTCGCCCCTTGCAAAAGCTATCATGGATGCCAACCTGGGTTTCAATCCGCAGAATAACGGCGAGGTACTGCGCATTGCGGTGCCGCCGCTCACCGAAGAAAGGCGGCGCGATTTGGTGAAAAAAGCCAAAAATGAAGCCGAAAATGCAAAGGTTTCGGTTCGTAATATGCGCCGTTCAGCCGTGGAAGACGCCAAAAAGCTTGAAAAAGAAGGCGTTCCCGAAGATGAAATTAAAGTGCTGGAGAAAGAAATTCAGAATGTTACGGATGTCTATATCAGCAAGATAGACAAAGTACTCGAATCAAAGGAAAAGGATATAATGACCGTTTAAACGGGTCACCGCATACCCTCGGTGCAGTTTGTACAGATTGCGATCTCCTTCCTTGCCGTAAAAACTTTTTTCCTGAGAGCCCGGTATTCCGGGCTTTTCCATATCTGCCTGAAGGATTTTTCCTGCAGGTTTCCCATCACATGATTTGCATCTTTATCAAAACAGCATGGAACCACTTTCCCGTCCCAGGTAATGACCGGCGCCCGCCAGAGCCTGTGGCAGCGGTTCGGTAAACGGCTTTTTATCTGCCAGGTACCACCGGGCATTTGCCTGTATCTCGAATACTTTTCAGCCGTGGGAATGAGCGGGTTTCCCTCTTCAAAGGAATAAAGCTGAGCACTTTTAAAAGTGAGTTTATCGGCTGTTACTTCGCGGGCAAATGCTTTTATATCAGGTATTTGGTGTTCGTTATATCCGGTCACCAGGAACTGCAATTCCACCAGCGGGTTCTTTTTACCGGTTTTTCTCCTGGCAGAAATAATGTTCCGAATTCCCTGTTTTACAGTTTCCAGTTTGCCTCCCTTTCGATACTGCTCATAAGTGGACTGGTCGGTGCCGTCAATGGAAATGATAAGCCTGTCGAGGCCTGAACTGATGAGTGATCTTGCAGTCTCTTCATCAAGGAAATGGCCGTTTGTGGAGGTGGCTACATAAATCTTATGTTTCTTCGCATATTTCACCATTTCAGCAAAATGCCTGTTCATGAGCGGTTCTCCCTGGAAATAGAGTGTAAGATAAACCAGGTGCGGGCTCAGTTCGTCAATTATTTTCCTGAAGTCCTCAAGCGGCAGGTTACCGGTGGGGCGGGTAAAATTCCGCAGCCCCGACGGGCACTCGGGACAGTGAAGGTTGCAGGATGTGGTAGGCTCGATGGACGCAGACCATGGCAACCTGGCCATTAGCGGCCGTTTTAACAATACACTCAGCAGGTAGCTGCCTTCATTTAAAAGCAGGTTAAGCCCCCTGCCGCGGTGGAGCAAGGAATGGGAGAGGGAGGATATGGTG
>DAONEL010000154.1:2086-5051 GCA_035403045.1 Bacteroidales bacterium | reverse complement strand
ATTGGTAATTTATTACATGATACATTAAGCCCTGATGCTTCTGATTCTGCATATTTACTCATCAGCCAGTCGCAGCAATTATCACATAAGTATATGCGGGCGGTAATGGCTTTCGAAATAGGTGATACATCAATGGTTGCACAGTTAATGGATGAGATCGGCGGCACCTTCTACCCTGATGGTTTATTACCTGCAGAACACCAGAAAAGCCTGAACTTTTACAATGAATTCAAAAGCATGGGACTTTTAAACATCCCGGTAAAGAGCATTGACAGCACACAGGCTGTTTTACTGATGGCAGGTTTGGCAAACAATACCCTGCCTGATTGTTGGGTAAGGAACCTGCTGACTGCCGCAGGCAGGTATTCATTCGAGGAACAATATATCCTGCCCGATGAGTTAAAAAATACAGATATCCAGCCGGAAAGAGTGAAGAATATTAATGGATCAACTATTTTCAAAGTATTTCCTAATCCTGCGAACCAATATGCCGTGTTTGAGTATTCGCTGAAAGACGGGGAAATTATGGCTTCTTCCTGTATTCAGATTACCGATACGCAAGGCAAACCATATGGCTGTCTTAGCCTCAAACGTCCTCAAGACCAGGTCATATTTAGCACCCATAACCTTAAGCCTGGTTTATATTTGTGCCGGCTTATGAATGGTGGCAAAACAATTAAGTCTATTAAGCTAAGCCTTGTGCGTTAACTTCTTTCATGCCTCAAGTCTGCGATAATATTTGCGGGCTTGAGGCTTTGTTGATTTATATCCCAAAACCTCATTTATGTTAATAAAAAAGTCATTTCTAGTTTTTATCGTTATTGTGATGGTATCATCAACATGCGGCGCACAAGAATGGCAGCGTACTTATGGAAATCAAAATGTCGGAGAAATGTGTTTCAGCTCATATTCTTCATACGGCGGTGGTTTCGTTCTTGGTAGCAGGTTAAATGAACGTATTATGTGGTTGTTGATCACTGACATCAACGGTAGTGCGATCTTTGAAAAAACCCTAATCTCTCAAAACTCAGTATTTCTTCTTTCTTCAATTAACCAGAAAATTGATGGAGGCATTCTGCTAACTGGTTCACACTATAAAATGGATGTAGAATATGATTTGCCATTTATTGTTAATCTTAGTGAATGTCATGAGGTATTATGGTGCAAGCGTATAGAATCAAACCTAATATGGGGTTATGGTAATCGTATAAAAGAGAATTCTTCGGGCACATTCATCCTTTATACGCGCTATGCCAGTATAAACTTTAATGAGGAGAGTAACCAACTCTGGGGTATAGATTCAACAGGGCATATCTTATGGATGAACCAAATTGCACCTAACTATGAGGTTCCTTTTAATTCATCACTTATCAACGATTTTTGCCTTACAACTGATGGAGGTTTTCTGATGAGTGGTTACTGTTATTACCCCGATCCGCTCAATCCGGGATGGGACTGGTTACAACCATTATTGGTAAAAACCGACAGTCTTGGAAATGCTGAATGGATACAACCCAATGGCCTCGACACCAATCGTATTGGAGCATACTACAGCTGCATCCAGCACAACAATGCCAATTATGCGGTTGGTGACTGGTATGGTGTTTCGGATACCACCGTAGCGCCTTGGTTCAATAGGTTTTCCCTTGATGGAAACCTCGAAATTGAAACGATACTGCATGGCGATACGCTCAATAATATGCCTGTTGACATTGATGTTCTTGACGCCAACAAACTGGCAATGGTTGGAAAATGTACGCACGGTTACTACGATTATATCTACATGGGGGTGTTCACTGCCGACACTTTGGGAAACCTAGATAATTCCATGCAAAATGAAAACGGAGCACCTTTGGAAGAATGCCTGGTAGTAACAGGAGATAAAAAACTCCTTTGCACAGGATATACGCCAATAGATTATTATTCTTTGAATGAATGTGATGCTTTCGCCATCAAGCTCAACGCCAACCTTGAGTACGACAGCATTTACACGCAACAGTTCAACTACGATACCCTATGCCCGTACCCCATCGTGTCGGATACCATCATCTGCAACTGCGAGCCGTTTGTGTCGGTAGAAAAAGCGGAAGGCGTTACTGAAACCTTATACATATACCCCAATCCTGCATCAGATCATTTCGTTATTAACTATGGGCAGGAGAAATCGTGCGGAGGCGATTTATGGATATACAACGTTTATGGACGATTAATATTCCGGGAAGAACTGCCGCCGGGCAAAAGCCAATTCGTGATAAACTGTGAGCACTGGAAACCGGGCTTATACTTTGCCCGATTGGAAAGTGGCGGGAAGCCGGTGAGTGGGAAAGTGATTGTTAAATAAAATGCAATGTCCAAAATGCAAAATACAAAGTTCAAAAAGTTGGAGAAGATACTCAGGCTGGTAATCCTATCTTCGGTAGTACTAATAGCTAGTACTCTGTCAGCCCAAAACCTGCGCGACAAATTGCAGCAATGCCCGGTAATCATCGAAAACGCCAAGATCAATTATTACATGCCACAGCAGGCCGGATCGTACTTTCAACTGCCTCCAGCACGTAAGCCGCAGTATGTAAACATTATGACAGTACCCTGGGTGCAACCGCTTTCAAAATCGGTAAAAGATACACAAACGGAAGTAATGCAATCGCTGCACCAATTTATAATCCAACAACACTATAACAATGCGGATAAAGAGTTATTCCTGCGGAAACTGGCTTGGTGTGTCATGCTAAATACTTCAATAGCAAAGCAGGTTAACATGGAAATCACGGATTTCATCAATCAGCTTTTATCGGATGAAGATTCCACTATTAATACTAAAGCCGCACTCGTACAAAAACTAATAGATGATTACCGGTAAGCAAAATAACGTGCGGTTTGGCCCTTTTTCTCCCCGATTTCAGACTAATTTCTTTTATAACTTGTTCATTTAGGTAACTTTGCAATCCAATTTCACCAGATGGAC
>DAONEL010000154.1:0-1986 GCA_035403045.1 Bacteroidales bacterium | reverse complement strand
GAAGCGGGCTTTGCCTACGAAAGCAATGGTTCGGTGTACTTTGATGTTGAGAAATACAATCAGACGGAGAAATACGGCATTCTCTCGGGACGGGTACTTGAAGACCTGCTTACCAACACCCGCGACCTCGAAGGACAAGACGAAAAGCGCAACCCTTTTGATTTTGCCCTCTGGAAGAAAGCGCAGCCCGAACATATTATGCGGTGGCCTTCGGCATGGAGTGATGGTTTCCCGGGCTGGCATCTCGAATGTTCGGCCATGAGCACAAAATACCTTGGCGAGACCTTCGATATTCACGGCGGCGGCATGGACCTTATGTTCCCGCACCACGAAGCCGAAATCGCCCAGAGTACTGCCTGCAACCACAAAGCTCCCGTAAGATACTGGATGCATAACAACATGATCACTATCAACGGGCAGAAAATGGGGAAATCGCTGGGCAATTTTATCACCCTCGAGCAATTTTTTACCGGCTCTCATCCGGCGCTTGAACAGGCTTACAGCCCGATGACTATCCGTTTCTTCATCCTGCAGGCCCATTACCGCAGCCAGCTCGACTTCGGCAACGAAGCCCTGCAAGCCGCACAAAAAGGTTTCGACAAGCTGATGAAAGCCATGCTCACAATCGGGAAGATCACACCGCAGAGCAGCAGCACCGTTGACATTGCAAGCCTTGAAAAACAATGCTACGACGCACTGAATGATGACTTTAACAGCCCGATACTTATTGCAAATCTTTTTGAAGCAGTCCGGATTGTCAACTCGGCTTACGACGGCAAGGAAAAACTCACGGCTGAAGATATATCACAGTTAAAAAGCCTTTTCAACACATTCGTGATCGAAATACTCGGCCTTGAACCCGAAATGGACCCCAATGCCGGCGGCAAGGTTGTTGAAGGTCTGATGAAACTCATCCTTGAAATAAGAGCCAATGCACGGGCTAATAAAGACTGGGCTACCAGCGATAAGATACGTGATGAGCTTGCCGGAATTAACATCTCTGTAAAAGACACTAAAGACGGGGCAACCTGGAGCATTGAATAATACATACAAAACCACAAGAACCTTTAAACCTTAACCAACAGTAACGATGAAATCCATCAGAACTCTCTCTGCACTGCTGCTAGCCGTGTTAATGGTAAGCAGTTGCACCAACAAAACTGAAAAAATGGAAAAAGAACTCCGCGCATTCATTGCAAAGTACGATTCAGTAGTTCAGCCTTTGCAGAAGCAGGCTTACCTGGCATCATGGGATGCTTCGATCAGCGGTAAGGAAGAAGATTTCAAGAAATCGGAAGACCTTAGCATGGAACTTACCAAAGTTTATGCTAACAAGGATGACTTTGCTGTCCTCAAAAAGATCAAAGATTCAGGTGCCGTGAAAGATGAATTGCTGGCAAGACAGCTTACAGTTCTTTACAACGCTTATCTCGGCGCCCAGGTAGATACATCTAAACTCAACGCCATCATCAAATTGCAGTCGCAGGTTGAGCAGAAGTACTCAAATTTCCGCGCCAATGTCAATGGCAAACAACTGACCGACAACCAAGTGGAAGATATCCTGAAAACCTCAGTTGACAGCAAAGAACTGCAACAAGCCTGGGAAGGCCACAAAGCCATAGGCCCGGTAGTTGCCGACGATGTAAAGAAACTGGCTATAATGCGCAACGAAATAGCCAAAGAGCTGGGATTCAACAATTACCATGAGATGAGCCTGAAACTTAGCGAACAGGATCCCGAGCAAATTTCAAAACTTTTTGATGAACTCGACAACCTTACCAGGGATTCATTCACCACCCTGAAAGACGAAATTGACACTTACCTGGCAAACCGGCTGAAGATCAAAAAAGAAGAGCTGATGCCCTGGCATTACCAGAACCGCTTTTTCCAGGAAGCACCTGCCATTTACAGCGTTGACCTCGACAAATACTACAAAGGCCAGAATATTGAAAAACTCACCACGGATTACTATGCCAGCATCGGCCT
>DAONEL010000153.1:0-5164 GCA_035403045.1 Bacteroidales bacterium | reverse complement strand
GTTACTCACCACATACCTATAAAAATCTTATTGCTTAAGCGCCTAATTCAATAAAATAAATAGCTCCGATATTTACGTTTAAGGTGACTATTATTACAAAGTTTATTCTTCAGTCATAAAAAATACAGCCATGGCCGGGTTTAGGATTCAGAAATTTTCAAAAACAAGAATTGCCACTATCGATGTGTGTGCGATCGGGCTTAAGAAGCATCATGTTGCTTCCATGATCGAGATAGATGTGACAGACAGCAGAAAAAAAATTAAAAAGTATAAAAACGAGACCGGCAAAATCTCATTCAATGCATGGCTGATCAAGGCGATCAGCCTTACAATCAAAAATCATGAACAGGTGGCCGCCTATCTTAAAGGAAAACAAAAGCTGGTGATATTCAATGATATTAATGTTTCAATGGCGGTTGAGAAAGAATTGAACGGGCAAAAAGTTCCGGTCCCGCTGGTCATTGAAAAGGCGAATGAACGAAGCCTGGAGTCCATAACGGCCCAGATAAGTGAAGCAAAAAGTGAAAACATGGCTGTTGGGGACATGGTGCTTCAGCGTCGATCGGGAAGGATGGAAAGGATGTATAACCTGCTGCCCGGTTTTATCCGAAGAACATTCTGGCGGTATCTCCTGAAACATCCTTTTTATGCTTATAGAAAAATGGGTAACATTGCAGTAACTTCTATCGGGATGGTTGGCAATGTAAACGGCTGGTTCATTCCGGTGTCGGTGCATCCGGTATGTTTTGGGATTAACGGAATAGCCAAAAAGCCGCTTGAGGTTGATGGTGCCGTGGAGGTCAGGGAGATGCTGAACCTGACGGTACTGCTTGATCATGATGTGGTTGATGGCGCTTATATGGCGCGGTTTCTGAACGAACTGTCAGGCAATATCAGAAATGGAATCGGATTGTAAATAGGTGTTGATGCATATGAACAAATAAATAATCTAATTTTATAAAAAATAATCAGAAGAAAATGATTGATAAATCTAAAGAATTGAGTGCCTCTATCAGGCTTATTAATACAGGCTGAATTTTACCGGGACGGTCGGAGAGAATGCTCCGGTCTCCATCGATTATATTCCGCCATTGGGTGACGGCATGGACTATACTTCTTTGGAATTGCTGCTTCTCAGCTTAACCTCCTGTATTGGAAGTGCCATACTGACATTCTTGCGAAAGATGAACAAAACAATCATCGCGTGTGAAATCCATGCAACAGGATCGAGAAAAGAAGAACACCCGACAGGCTTTAAAAGCATTTTAGTTGAAATTTGCCTTAAATCTCCCGATGTCGCTGAAGATGATATGAAAAAAGTGATTAGCATGTCGGAAGATAAGTACTGCCCGGTTTGGTCCATGCTGAAAGGAAATACCGATATCGAAGTAAGATTTTCCATAAATCAATAAAATTCACTTTGCAGCCTTTTTATTCATTACCAACTAAATAATTTGAAATTCAATGAAAGTAATAGCAATAAACGGAAGCCCCAAAAAGGAAGGCAACACCTTTCATGCCCTGAACATGGTAGGAGAGGAACTTAAAGCCGCTGGTATTGAGTTTGAGATACTACATATCGGACACAAGTTGATACATGGTTGTATCGGCTGCGGCCAGTGTGCCATGAACAGGAACGAAAAGTGTTCTATTGATACCGATAGTCTCAACCAATGGATACCACAGATAAAAGAAGCCGATGGTCTTATCCTTGGCTCCCCGGTTTATTATTCAGGTGTGGCGGGTACGATGAAAAGCTTTCTCGACCGGCTGTTCTTTGTTTCCGGGGCGAACGGGAATTTTTTCCGGCACAAAGTAGCAGCAGCCGTGGTAGCAGTGCGGAGAACAGGTGGTTCGGCCACCCTTGACTGCCTGTACCATTATCTTTCATATTCCGAGATGATCCTGGCCACATCCAATTACTGGAATGTGATACACGGGGCGGCTCCCGGTGAGGTAGCACAGGACATTGAAGGCAAACAGATTATGCGTGTGCTGGGAAAAAACATGGTGTGGCTGTTAAAAATGAAAGAAGCTGCTGCCAGCACTATTGAACCGCCAAAAAGAGAACGGAAAGAATTTATGAATTTTATCAGGTAACTTTTTGGATTTAAACAAAAAGCAATCTGGCTTATTAAGTTGAAATTATTATGTGGAAGGTTCGGTAACTTCTCACAACTAACCAGTTGTTCAAAGTCTGTTACTTCAAACCTTTTTAAAAACTCATATGATGACCAGTTGTTCGAAGTCTGTGACTTCGAACCTTTTAAATGTTAGTCTGTGACTAACAAAAACATTGAATCATTTCCTGTTTATCGGCAAACTATACCTTCTCACCTTATCATACTGGTAATAGGCATTGGTAACGGCTGCAGCCGTGGGAACCAGGCCGATTTCGCCTAAGCCTTTGGCTCCGTAAGGCCCGAAACTATCTTCCACTTCCACGCCGATAACAACTATTTCAGGAATGTCTTTGGCTTTTAATAAGCGGCAATCTTTAAGTTTGGCGCTTTTCAGATAGCCGTTCTCCATGGGCAGGTCTTCGGTAAGTGCATAGCCGAGTCCCATCACCACGGCGCCTTCGACCTGTCCTTCAAACATGGCCTTATTCATTATTTTTCCGGCATCATGGGCAGCGACAATCTTTTTTATTTTTCCCTGATCATCAATAACGACAAGCTGAGTGGCATAGCCGTATGAAAAATGTGTGACGATCTTTTCCACATCAGCGCCAGGCTTGGTGGTCCAGTTGCACTCCGAATAACCTGAATATTGTTTCCCGCTGAGTTCAGCAAGTGACAGTTTTTCAAGATCTGTTTTCAGCTTGCGGGAAGCATCAATCACGGCATTACCAAGCAAAACGGTAGCACGTGATGAGGTGGTCATACCTGTCTGCAGTCCGGCTTCAGTATCCATCTCTACCTGTATTATGGCAGGGTCTATGCCTGTTTCGGAACATAATATCTGTATCACCACATTGCTGATCCCTTGTCCCATATCGGTCCAGCCGTGTTTTACCACCACTTCCTTTTCCGATTTGATCTCTATCCTGGCATGGCTGAAATCGATCATCCCGTTGCCTACACCACAGTTTTTAATGCCGCAGGCCAGGCCTGCATTTTTTGATTTGTAAAACTCATCTTTTACCGCGAGCAGTGTGGCTCTTACGCCGACTCCCTGTTCAAGCACCTGTCCCGTGGCTGTCATCTTACCTTCGGTTAGGGCATTGTCATAACGGAACTGCCAACGGTCGAAGTTTCCTTTTTCGCATAGATCGTCTATACAGTTTTCGAGGGCAAAAGCCGCCTGGTTGGCCCCGAAGCCGCGCATGGCGCCGCTCGGGATATTGTTGGTGTAAACGGTCTTTGATTCAATGTCAACCACCGGAACATGATAAGCGCCGCTGGCATGGCCTGCCACGCGTTCCATCACTTTTGTCCCGACGGACGCATAAGCGCCGCTGTCGCCGGCAGCACGTAGTTTAAGGGCTGTGATCATTCCTTTGTCGTCGCAGGCCAAGGTGAAATCCATAAACACCGGATGGCGCTTGGGATGCATGCGGATGGATTCCTCACGTGTTAGCGTGACTTTTACAGGTTTGCCCGTCAGTTGGGTATATAAAGCGGCATGCCCCTGCACGGTGAGGTCTTCTTTGCCGCCAAAGCCGCCGCCACAGGGAACCATGGTCACACGGAGCTTTTCAGCCGGGATGTCCAGTAATTTTATGATCTGCTTGTGGTCGACATAAATGCCTTGTCCCTCGCTGTACAGGTGAATAGCACCATCTTCGGGCACGGCAACGGCAGATTCCGGTTCGAGAAAAGCATGTTCGATACGTTGTGTGGTATAAAAACCCGACGAAACAAAGGCTGAATTTCTGATGGCTTCTTCGATATCGCCACCTCTGCGGACGATGCAGTTTTCCATCAGGTTAGGGCGGTCGGGATGCACCTGTGCCGCACCTTCTTTGATGGCCTCATAAGGGTCGGTAACCGCGGGCAGTATCTCATAATCCACATTTACCAGTTTTACAGCTTCGCGGGCGATGTCTTCATCAGTGGCAATGATGCCGCACAACACGTCACCGATAAATCGGGTGGTTTCACCTTCGGTGATCATCAACGGCCAGTCAGCAATTATAGATCCCGTGAAGCGTTGGCCGGGGATATCTTTGGTGGTAACCACCCTGACGACACCGGGTAATTGTTCAGCTTTTGAAACATCGATGCGGAGGATCCTCGCTTTTGGATGGTCGCTGAATTTCAGTGCGCCAAACAACATCCCGTTGTACTTCAGGTCGTTGACAAATTTTCGTGTGGCGATGGCTGTTTCAAATGCCTGGTATTTCGGGTACGCTGTGCCGATGGCGGCAGTTTTTTCAGAAAATTCCGTTGGCTTGTTTTCGGCAAAGTTCTTTACTGCAAGCTCAATGGCATCAATGATTTTCACATAACCGGTGCAGCGGCACAGATTCACATTCAGGGCATTTACGATCTCTTCTCTTGCAGGTCTCGGATTTTTCTGAAAAAGCACTTTGGTGCGCATAATAAAGCCGGGCGTGCAGAAGCCGCACTGTACGGCGCCTTTTTCGACAAAGGCTTTTGCAATGACGGTCCTTACATCATCAGGAATGCCTTCCAATGTGATGATTTCTGAGCCGTCAATTTTTTCCATCAGTGTTACACATGATAATTTGGCCTCTCCGTTGATCTCCACCATACATGCTCCGCAGTATGCCTGGCCTGAGCAACCATCCTTGCAGGAAGTGATATCTTTGTCGTTACGCAGATATTTCAGTAAAGGTCTTTTCGGATCGCCGTGGTAACTAATTTTTTCGCCGTTTAATCTGAAATTGATCATATCAAAATCTTAATTTGTTTTATTGTAAGTGCCTAAAGTGCCTGAAGTATGAAGTGCATGGAGTAACTTTTTCAGGGATATTCTTTTTTGAGGTGTCGGGTATAAATAGTTTGTTAATGTTGGTTTTAAAAAATCCAAGACTTGAATAAATCTTGGCTTATAATAAATAGATTTGTTTATGAGGTTGATGCATTCAATTGAGACAGGGGCAGCGCCCCGGCATATTTGTAAAAAAAACAAACCTATTGAAAACTTAGGTGCAGCGCACCGTGATATTTCTATTCCCATGAATACAATCCATTAA
>DAONEL010000152.1:2285-5195 GCA_035403045.1 Bacteroidales bacterium | reverse complement strand
ATGACAGCAGAGGCTTTCAGCAATACAATTCTTGTAGATTATCAGCCTACCAGCGAAAACCTGCTGATCGATTTTGCCGGCAGGATCAAGCCTTTGCTGCCTAAAGGGATCACGCTGCACAGCATGCGGTTGAGGGAAACAGTGACCTCTTACGCTGAGTGGTTTGCCGAAGATAATCTGTAGATTCTGAATGCAACATTATGCCGGGGGCTGGCCATTGGCCAGCCCCCGGACTCATTTGCGGCCTGCTGTTACGAAATTGCTATCTCGCGGGCAGGCTTTTCCCTGGCTTCTTCCCTTTTTGGTATGGTAATATACAGCACACCATTTTTGTGGTTGGCTGCGATGTTGCCGGCGTCGGCAGTATCAGGCAGGCTGAACGAACGCCTGAATTGCGAGTAACTGAACTCACGGCGCATGAACTTCTCGTCTTTTTCTTCCTTTGAAGATTCTTTCTCCGACGAAATGGTGAGAACGTTATTCTGCAGGTTGATCCGGAAATCGTCCTTATCGAGGCCGGGAGCAGCTACTTCGATGCGGAAGTCTGCTTTGCTTTCCACGATGTTTACTGAAGGTTCCGTGATCCCGGTTTCGTTGTCGAACCAGCCCGGAACCAGGTCCTTACCGAAAAACTCATCAACAAGTGACGGGAAAATCGATTTACGTCTGATAACTGGTAACATGGCTAAATCCTCCATTTATTAATTGTTAAACATTGGGTTTTGCCGGTACCTAATCAAACTTTATTCCGTTTCGGAAAACGAGGTAAATAGCTGCAAATATGACAGTTATATAACATTTAAGATGAAAAATTGACGCACCGAAGATGCAGATTTCTGACGGTTTGTCAGAGCAAAATCAACGAAACAGAATCGAACAGGAAGAGGAAATTATGCTGGTTCTGCTGAAAACAGGAAGTTTTTACTCACCTGATCCCAGTTTCATCTGAATACGTGAGGCGAGTATCTGAACGGCCACTTTGTTTTCGCCACCCTGCGGCACTATAATATCGGCATATCGTTTTGTGGGTTCAATAAACTGAAGGTGCATCGGTTTGACCCATTTGCCGTAATGGTCGAGTACCTGCATGCAGTCGCGGCCGCGCTCCACCGTGTCGCGGCGGATGATGCGCGTGAGCCTCTCATCGCTTTCGGCATCAACAAATACCTTGATATCAAGGCGCTTAAGCAACTCCTTGTCCGTAAATATGAGAATTCCTTCCACAATGATTACCTGGGTGGGTTCAACCCTGGTCGTTTCCTTGCTTCGCGCACATTCAACGTAGGAGTATTGCGGCATTTCAATGGGTTCACCCTTGCGGAGAGTGTCGAGTTGCTTTACCAGCAGGCTCCATTCGATGGAATTAGGATGGTCGAAATTGATCTCTTTTTTTTCTTCGGGAGTGAGGTGGCCATTGTCCCAGTAATACGCATCCTGCGGTATCACGGTAACTGAATTTTTGGGCAACCGCCTGATTATTTCCTTAACAACCGTGGTTTTGCCACAACCTGAACCTCCGGCGATACCAATGATGAGCATATAACGAGCAATTTATGTGTTAATGGTACACAATTTAAAGGTCAATCACATTAGGTTTTTCTCCGGTGAGTTCGGTAACGCCTTTGATTTTTTTCTTGCTTTTATCGGGCCAGATGAGCGACGCCAGGATGCTGACAGCAAGTATTGTAACCACAACCAGCAGCGAATGAACCGTTGTGAAGCCCCACTCCTTCAGTTGCACATGCAGCAGCATCTTGAAACCGATAAAAGTCAGCAGTACCGAAAGTCCATGTTTCAGGAAACGTAACATGCTGATTACGTGGGCAACAACAAAGAACAAGGACCTCAAACCGAGTATGGCGAAAATGTTGGAGAAAAATACAATGAACGGGTCCTGCGTTACCGAGAATATGGCAGGCACCGAGTCAACTGCAAAAACCACATCAGTGAATTCAATCACCAGCAGTACCAGAAAAAGCGGGGTAAAATACAACCGCATCCTGTCTTCTTTATTCCTGAACCAGAAATGGCCCCTGAAATAATGTGGATAAACTGGTAAATGTTTTGAAGCAAATTTTACAACAGGATGTTTCGATGTTTCAATCTTCTCCTGTTTATTCCTGTCGATAAACATCTTTATACCTGTGATTACCAGGAAGATGCCGAAGATATACAGTACCCAGTCAAATTTCTGTATCAGTGCGGAGCTCAGGAAGATGAATATAAAACGCATCACTATTGCACCAATAATTCCCCAGAAAAGTACATGCTTGTAGTACATCTTTTGTACTCCGAACGATATGAAAATCAGCAGGATGACGAAAACATTATCAACCGAGAGCATGTACTCAATCAGGTAGCCGGTCATGTATTCGAGGGCCAGGTTATGGCGGTAAATTTTTATAGCCTCCGGGTAGGCAAGGTTGGAAATGTTGATCTGGTGGCGGTATTGATGAATTTTCGCCTGTATCTCTTCCACAGTATCAAGGCCATGAATGAGTTCGCCTTTAAAATAGATGAGGAAATAGAACCCAATGGCAAAAGATACCCAAACACCTGTCCAGATAAGCGCTTCCTTAAATTTTACTTCATGGCTGTGACGGTCGAAGATACCCAGGTCCAAAGCCAGCATACTTCCTATAAACAGGAGAAAAACTATGAAGAAAATGGTTTCTACCGGCATACAGTTGAATTGATCATTAACGGGGATTTACCCTGCATATAAGTTTCGTAGCTTCTGCGAAAATACAAAAACCTGGCGAATTCCGCTTTGATGATGCAGATACACAGGCAATCAAAAAAAAGCCTCCCTGGAGGAGGCTGAAATCTTGAAAGGTTTGGAGACGGACTTGGTTAATAAAGGAAGCTCAGCAACACACCGGCTGCCACGGCGCTTCCGATCACACCGGC
>DAONEL010000152.1:0-2185 GCA_035403045.1 Bacteroidales bacterium | reverse complement strand
GGGAAGAGAATTTTCTCAAGTTTTGAAACTACGCGCGGAGGTTTCATGCGGATGAGCCTTTCCTGAGGTGTAGTGAGCAGCCTCATAATAGGTGGCTGAATAACCGGTACAAGAGCCATGTATGAATATGCTGAAATAGCAATCGCACCTACTAGCTCAGGAGCCAGTTTAGATGAAAGGAAGATGGCTGTTGGGCCGTCGGCGCCGCCTATGATCCCGATTGCACCCGCCTCAGATGGTGAAAAGCCAAGTGCCATGGCTGCAGCATAGGCACCAAAAATACCCAATTGGGCTGCAGCTCCTATCAGGATAAGTTTCGGATTGGAAATAAGGGCAGAGAAGTCAGTCATGGCGCCAATTCCCAGGAAAATAAGCGGAGGGTAAATGCCATAACGTACCCCGAAATAGAGGTAATTCATTACAGAACCGCTTTGGTAGATTCCAATCTGCAGGTTCGACGGATCGCCATTCAGGACATGTTCGGCACCCCAGAATGGAATATTGCCTATGAGAATGCCAAAACCGATAGGGATCAGCAGAAGTGGTTCATATTCTTTCTTTATCGCCAGGAATATGAATATCAAGCCGATCAGGATCATGACAACATGCCCGATGGTGAAATTCATGATGGCAGTGTACTGGAAGAAAGAATTAATGTGATTCCCCAGAAATGACCAGAAAGATGCAGAAGTCTCCATGATTAATCTCCTATCACCAAAAGAATATCACCTTCCATCACGCTATCGCCTTTACCTACCTTTATTGAAACAACTTTGCCTTCCTTATCGGCATTGATGTTGTTTTCCATCTTCATAGCCTCAAGGGTGATAAGTTTTTGGCCGATCTTAACGCTGTCGCCTTCACGGACATGCAGTTCAAGAATTACTCCCGGGAGCGGGGATTTGATGTTACCGGTTCCTTTGGGTGCTGAAGGGCTGGCAGTTTTTGATACCGAAGGATGTGTATCGGTACTGGGAACCGCCACAGACCTCATGATCTTTGGAGTTTTTGTGATCGGAATGCTGCGGTCAACTTCTACAGTATAGCGGGTTCCGTTTACTACGACTTCAGCTATATTGTCCTCAATGGTAACTATCTCGGTTTCGTATTGATTCCCGTTGATGGTAAATTTAAATTTCTTCATAGCCGGTTCATTTAGGGGTTCTTCTCAAACCATATATTTTTGAACTCCAGGGCGAATAAGCTTTTGCCACCTTCTGGATTGTGATTACCGTATCTTCCATATCGTGAAGCTGCGTTCTGTACATATGCAGCGCCAGGGCTATGGCAGCATTTATTTCACCTGATGTTTCCTCAATATCAGCATCGCTGATCTCTTTTTCAGGGTTGCGGCGTCTGAATCGTTTTTTTATGTCGAGCGTGTAAAGCCTCGAAACATATTTAAAAGTGAGATACAGCAGGATAAGGCCGGCGAATACAACTGACATGGCAATTATCGCCATAACGAATCCATAAGGGTCCATTTGCCCGAATTCTTCGGCCGTTTTATGCGTGACTGCAGCGGCTGCCTGTGATTGTAAGAGCAAAAACATTCTCATAACGGCAGGTTTGAATGTTTCTTGGGAGGATTTACATCCTTCTTTGTGGCCAATGCCTGGAATGCCCTGATAACGCGGAAGCGGGTATTGCGCGGCTCAATCACATCATCAATAAAGCCATAACTGGCAGCATCATAAGGATTTGCGAACTTGGTTTTATATTCATCCTCGTTCTGGCGAAGGAAATTTTCGCGATCTTCAGGATTCTCAAATTCAGCCAGTTTCTTGTTGTAAAGCACTTCGATAGCTCCCTTGGGGCCCATTACGGCTATTTCGGCAGTAGGCCACGCGTAATTGATGTCGCCGCGAAGATGTTTGGAACTCATCACATCATATGCCCCGCCGTAAGCTTTCCTGAGAATGACGGTAACTTTGGGAACCGTGGCTTCACCATAGGCATAAAGCAATTTGGCGCCATGGATGATAATACCGCCATATTCCTGTGCTGTTCCCGGCAGGAACCCCGGTACATCAACCAATGTGAGCAGCGGAATGTTGAAGGCATCGCAGAACCTCACAAACCGGGCTGCTTTGCGTGAAGCATTGATATCGAGCACACCCGCCAGGTAGTTGGGCTGGTTGGCTACAATGCCTATCGACATACCGTTGAGCCTTGCAAAGCCTGT
>DAONEL010000151.1:0-5275 GCA_035403045.1 Bacteroidales bacterium | reverse complement strand
TTGAGCATTTCTTTCTTGGCATCTTCGGCAGCGTGAAGGGCTTTGTCGATAGACTCTTCGCGGTCGTGAATACCTTTCATGATGGGCTTCCAGGCAAACTTGGCCAGGATGAACAGTACCGTTCCGAACGACAATGTCATCCAGAACAACAGCCCGATATCAACTTTTACCAGTTCCATAATCAGTTAATTTGAATGTCACTAAGCGGTCATTTCCGCCATCCCGGCCAATCGCCGGGATGACACGGAATGAACGTAACCTTATTTAATGAGGAACACGATGAGCAGGCAAACAACGATGGCGAAGAATGCAACGCCTTCGATGAGTGCTGCCGCAACGATCATGTTCGTACGGATATCGCCGGTGCTTTCGGGCTGGCGGGCGATTGATTCGAGCGCGCTCTTACCAATCTGGCCAATGCCCATACCTGCGCCTATTGCAGCGATACCGGCACCCAAACCTGCGCCCAGTTGTGCAAAGGGGGCGAAATTGGATGCTGCCTGGAGTAATACGGCTAAGAGTGACATAGGATTGATTTTATGGTGATTAACTAAATTTCAGATTAATGTGCTGCCTTATGGGCAGTTTCTCCCTCAATTTCATGGTGATGTTCCTCAATGGCCATCCCGAAATAGATCGCCGACAAGAGTGTGAATACGTATGCCTGGATGAATGCCACCAGCAGTTCGAGCAGTGTCATGAAAATGCCAAAACCTACCGAAACCGGCGAAACAACAATTCCCAGCCAGGATTTCATGGCCCCGAAGATGAAGATAAGGCTCATGAACCCCAGTGCAATGATGTGCCCGGCAGTGATGTTGGCAAAGAGACGGACCATCAATACGAATGGTTTCGTCAGCACTCCTACAAATTCCACGATGGGCATGAGCGGAAGCGGTATTTTGAGCCACCAGGGCACGCCCGGCGTATTCACAATGTGAACCCAGTAGGATTTGTTGCCTGAGAATGTTGTGATGGCAAAGGTGAAAAGCGCCAGTACCATTGTAACGCCCAGATTCCCGGTAAGGTTGGCGCCACCGGGGAAAAACGGCACCAATCCAAGTAAGTTGCTGAAAAAGATGAAGAAGAAAATCGTGAGCAAATACGGGAGATACTTCCTGTAATGCTTTTTGCCGATTGCAGGCAAAGCAAGGTCGTCGCTGATAAACAGCACCAGCGGCTCCAGCAGCGATTGCAGTCCGCTGGGAGCACGGTTGGGATTCTTTTTGTACTTATTGCCGATACTGATGAAGATGGTCATCAGCAGAATGAGGCTGATGAAAAGCTGGGCAACCAGTTTGGTGATGGAGAAATCAAGGGGAATTTTTGCCGTTTCATCCACACTGCCGTCTTCCTTCACTTTTACGATTTTTCCTTTCCTGGCCCCTTCGGTTTCGAGTTTGTAACCTTTATATGAAGCAGTTCCGTGATGAAATTTGCTTGACATGAATGCCACAATTTTGCCGTTATCAAGCAAAATCACCGGTAAAGGAACCGAAACATGGGTATGGCCGATGGTAAGGATATGCCACTCGTGGGCATCAATGATATGCTCGATGATCATTTCGCCGGCATTGAAATCCTCTTTGTGAGTGCCTTCCGTATCATGCCCTGCTGCTATGGCTGCATGTTCCGATGTATCGGCAACTGATGCGAGGGTTACGGAACTGAAAAACAGTACGATGAGAAGCGAAAGGAATACGTTGAAAATTCTGTTCATCCGGCCACAAATTACCTTGTTCTAACGGGAGTGCAATATTACAAAATATTACCCAAAGTAAATTCCACAACAAAGAAGGAACTTCAAACTTTAAACATGAAACTTCAAACCCCGGAAATCCTATCTTTGCTAAACTTCAAATTACAGCCCATGCCCTTCACCATTTACAGCGACGAATCATTCATGCGCGAAGCGCTGAAGGAGGCGCACAAAGCGCTCGAAAAGGACGAAGTGCCGGTTGGCGCTGTCATCGTTTGCAACAACCGGGTGATTGCGCGCGGCCACAACCTTACCGAGCAACTCAACGATGCCACCGCCCATGCCGAAATGCAGGCTTTCACGGCGGCAACCAATTTCCTGGGCGGCAAATACCTTGAAGAATGTACACTCTACGTCACTGTTGAGCCATGTGTTATGTGCGCCGGGGCATCGTACTGGGCACAGATCGGGCGCGTTGTGTACGGCGCCCCGGACGAAAAACGAGGCTATTCTTTGGTCGCGAACAATATCCTCCATCCCAAAACACAAGTCACGGCCGGTGTTCTTGCCGAAGAATGCTCAGCACTCATGAAAGACTTCTTCAGGAAGAAACGCTGAGAATGAACTCACACCTGCTGCATCAACATTCATACCCGTGGCAAAGCTAATTCCAAGTAACTTTGCGGCAAATACCTGCATATGGATTTCAGAAACCTGAACAAAGACATTAACCGTGTTGCCGGCGAAATGTCGGAAGTAGCATCCTACCTGTGGCAAAAAGGCTGGGCTGAGCGCAATGCCGGGAACATGTCGGTGAATATCAGTGAGTTCATTACTTCAGAGAACGCTGCTGCAATATCAAACGAAAACCATCCTTTTTATCCGCTTCCATTATCATTGCCGGCACTTGCAGAGAACTATTTTCTGGTAACCGGCACCGGTAAAAGGATGCGTGACATTGACCGCGATTTCGACCACAATGCGCTGATGATCAGGATTTCGGATGACGGCAAAGGTTATCAGCTTATCAAATACGACGCATTGCAGCCAAACCTGATGCCAACCTCAGAGCTACCGTCGCATCTTTCAATTCACGAACAACTGGTAACTGAAGGCAAGCGAGAGTGCACCGTGGTTCATACTCATCCCAATGAACTGGTTTCTCTGACCCATATCCGCGAATACTGCAACCAGGAAGCACTCAACAACCTGCTGTGGGGCATGCATCCCGAAACCATGGTGGTAGTGCCCGAAGGTGCCGGCTTTGTACCGTATCTTCTCACCGGCTCACTCGAAATTGCCGAAGCCACGTTGCAGAAATTCAAACACCACCAGGTTGTGGTTTGGGAAAAACACGGATGCTTTGCCATTGGCAAAGACGTATTTGAAGCCTTCGACCTGATCGATACATTGGCAAAATCGGCGCTCATCTATTTCCAGTGCCGCGCTGCAGGTTATCAGCCAGAAGGATTAACAGAAGAACAACTGGCTGATCTTAAAATGCTTAGTGAAAAGTTTAAATCTTAAATTTTACTATAAAAACGTCTGTAATTTTCTGACAAATTTGATGTGTTTATACTAATTTTATGCCTTTGTTACAAACGCGAAAATGAAACGTGAACACCTGCTGGCGGACGGCAAGCGAACGATAACCTGGAACGGGAACAAGTGTATGCACAAGGCTTTCTGCCTGAAAGGAATTGTAACGATAACCGATAAAGAAGGATTAACGATTCACAATATCTCGTCAGCTCAATACAAGGCATTGGTCAACCAGGTAAAAACATGCCCTTCGGGTGCGCTGGCAATTACCGGGATCAATACCTGATACCAAGTTAAAGAATTTATTCATAGCCTGCCCGAAAACCTGCTCCATGGGAGATATCCGGATATTTTGTCCACAATGCGGCTGGGAACCCGATGGCGGTGCCTACTGGCAATGTACTTACTGTGATACCGTATGGAACACTTTCGACACGGCAGCCCGCTGCCCCGGCTGCGGCTTTCAGTACCGTTTTACCCAATGTATCGAACATAAAGGAGGTTGCGAAAAAGAAAGTCCCCACCTCGACTGGTACCATGTTAATGACGAAATTTTCGTTGAAATACACCATGAAGAAAAGAAAACACAATAATCACCTGATATAAATAGCTGACCATGAAAAAGCTCTTACTCCTTGCCATTTCATTTTTCCTGCTCACAGGGCTCAATGCCCAGTGGCAGTCGAATACCGCGCTTAACACGGCCATTGGTGTAGGCGCCGGTGACCAGGTTATACCCAAGGTGGCTACCCACCCGTCAGGGATCACTTACTATGCCTGGTTCTCGCTTGAGAATGGCAATTACAATGTAAGGCTTCAAAAAACCGACGTAAATGGCAATATACAATTCGGTACTTACGGGTTGCTGGTGAGCAATCATACTTCCGACTCCTGGATCACCGACTTCGACATGAAAGTGGATAATGACACCTGCGCCGTTATTGTGTTCCAGGACATCCGCACCGGCAACAACGATGCATTCGCTTACCGTGTATCGCCTTCAGGGCAAATGTTATGGGGCAACGACGGCATAAGGCTTTCCACTTCAACTGATGCCGATTACACACCGCTTGTCACCATCACCAGCGAAGGCAATGCTGTTGTGGTATGGGAAGAATCGGGATCGGTTGAAAAGCTGAGGATGCAAAAAATAGGCCCTACAGGCGTGAAACTTTGGGGAACATCAGGGATCACCCTCCAGGGAACAGGCACCGAAAACTATACTTTCCCGCGTTTGATTTCCGCGCCTGACGACCAGGTATTTGTGCTTTGGTTCAAAAAAGATGCCGGGTTATATGCTCCTAAACACCTGTATGCGCAGAAAATAACCGCCAGTGGCACAACAGCCTGGGCATCCGATGCCCCGGTTTTTACTAATTCAGGCATACCGATGATCCCATCGATTGCGGTGATCCCCGACAATAGCGACGGATTTTATGTGGCGTGGTATGATGACCGCAACAACGACTGGAACTATAGCACCTTCGTTCAGCATGTTAACGGGTCGGGGCAGCCGCAATTTGCCGCCAATGGTGTCGAAGCAATCGTCAATAACTCCAATAACCATATGTACCCGTCGATTGCACTTTCGCCCGACGGGCAAAATCTTTATGCTTTCCTTGTCGAGATGGACGCAAATCAGGAGATGCGTGGTTTATACGGGCAGCGGCTGTCTTCAGCCGGACAAAGGCTCTGGCCTAACTCAGGAAAGAGCTTCATTAACCTTTCGAACCTCGATGTGGGAATGATCACAGCACAAATGGCTGATAGCAATGTGGTGGTGGTTTATGCCAAAAACAACAGCTTTGGTGGTGACAACATAAAAGCCATGAAGGTTGATAAAAACGGAAGCTACCTGTGGCCTACCACTGACGGGCATGTAGTGGTTTCCTCCTCAGGTGGGGCAAAGGATGACCTCGTGGTGGGGCAATACAATTTCGGACAGTTCATTGCCGCCTGGAGCGATCAGCGCAGCGACAACGGCGACATATATGCACAGAACATAACCACAACGGGTGAGTTAGGTGCACAGGA
>DAONEL010000150.1:0-5277 GCA_035403045.1 Bacteroidales bacterium | reverse complement strand
CCATCGGGGCTCACATCCCATTTGCCTGATGCAAAGAGCAATTTTTCGTCCATCGACACATACACTTTGCCATTTTTCGTGTAAACGCTCAGGCCTTTCCCTTCGAACCCGAGCAGCGCATCGGCTACAGCCTTGCGCATGGCTTTGGTGATGGAGTCGTTCCGGTTAAGGGCTGCCTGCAGTTCCATAAGGCTGCGGCTCTTGGCATCGAGTTCTGCCTGTAATTGTTTCAGGTTGTCCTCGCGTGTGAGGAGATCATCCTGGGCGCTTTTCAGATCGGCCATTATCCGCTCGGTTTCTTCAAGGTTACCTTCGTTCTGGGCTTTCAGCATGCCAAACGACTGGTCAAGATCGCTGTAGTCGCCCTGTAAGACGCGGTATGCCGACCCGAGCCGTGCAGTATCCGATTTTAAATCGCTGTTCTCGTTTTTAAGTTTCTGAAACCGGGCATTGAGTTCATTCAGCTGGGTAGTCAGATCGTCAACCTGGCCTGAAAGTCTGGTATTCTCATCTTTGCAACGGGCTGCCAGCGAATTGTACTTTTTTGTGGAAACACAGGAAGAAAATCCCGCGATAAGGATTGTCCCCGCTATGATTATCAGGCTTTTCCTGTACATATCATTAAATTTAGTTTTAACAAATGGTTGATTGTCTGAATAGGTAAATTGATCAGGTGTCGATTTCCAAAAGCACGGGACAGTGGTCGGAATGTTTGGCCAGAGGCAGGATGGCTGCTCTTTTCAATTGTTTTTCGAGCGGCAGCGTAACCATGTGGTAATCAATCCGCCAGCCGAGATTCCGCGCCCTGGCACCGGCCCGGTAGCTCCACCAGGTATAATGATGAGGCTCCTGGTTGAAATGCCGGAAGGTATCGATGTATCCGTCACTCAGGAAGTTGCTCATCCATTCGCGTTCTTCGGGAAGGAAACCGCTGCTTGTAGCATTGCGCACCGGGTCATGTATATCAATCGGCTTGTGGCAGATGTTGTAATCGCCTGACATCACAAGGTTTGGGCGATCCTTCTTCAGATCCAGGATGTACTTCCTGAAATAATCAAGCCACTGCATTTTGAAATTCTGCCGTTCCTGTCCGGTTGTCCCTGAAGGATGATAAACCGAGATCACCGAAAGTCCGTCGATGTCAATCCTTAGAAAGCGGCCTTCGTCGTCGTACAACTGGTTGCCTGTACCATAAACTACGTTGCCGGGTTTTATCCGGGTTAGTATTCCAACGCCGCTGTAGCCTTTCTTCTGCGCCGGATGCCAGTAATGATGAAAACCCAGTTTTTCAATCTCCTTAACCGGGATATTTTCTTCCTGCGCTTTGATTTCCTGGAAGCAAACGATATCGGGTGACGTATCCTGAATCCATTTTAACAGACCTTTTTCGATGGCCGCACGGATCCCGTTCACATTGTAAGTGATTATCTTCATCGCCTGACTATGAGTAACGGCAAATATACTGTGAATTGAAAGGCAGGAAGTCCCGGGTGCCTGACAAGTTATCAAAAGAAATCAACACCGGAAAGGTTAAACGGTAAGCAGCAGAAATTTGGTATGAACAGCCGGCAGAGTGACTACTCGTCAAAGATTTCGCAGGAGCCGTTGCAACTTCCGCTGCACACACCGAGGCAGGGTTCGGTATGGATCATCACGATAGCATTCGGCAGTTTGGCTTTGATGCCGGCCGTGATTTCGTCGCAGATGTCGTGCGAATCTTTCACACTCATAGCGGCATTCACAACGAGGTGAAATTCAATAAAGCGGTCAGATCCGGCCTTACGTGTTTTGAGTTTATGAAAGCTGAGCACTTTTGGCCCCATGGCATCAATAATTTCCCTGATAAGGTTTTCCTCATCGAGCGGAAGGCTTGCGTCGAGCAATCCCATCACGCTTTCGGAAGTAAGTTGCCAGGCGGCTTTGAGGATAAGGCCTGCAACGCCGAGCGCTATCACCGGGTCAACCCAGTGAAGGTTGAGTTCAGGAAAGAATAATCTGCCAAGCGTGTAAAGCAGGAGTCCCACCGAAACGCCTGCCGAGGTCCATACATCGGTACGCAGGTGCCAGCCGTCGGCCATCAGCGCCATGGAATCAGTTTCGCGCCCGACCTTAAACAATTGCCTTGAAATGAAGAAATTGGCAATGGCCGAAACTGCCATCACGATAATACCCCAATGAACCGCTTCGACCGGTACGGGGAAGATGAGTTTTTTGATGGCTTCGTAAATGATCCAGCCTGCTGCAACAAAAATGAGCAGTCCTTCGATGGCAGCCGATAGGTTTTCGAACTTGCCATGCCCGAAAGTGTGCTTTTCGTCGGCCGGTTTGCCCGAAGCTTTTACCGCAAACAGCGCTATAAGGGCAGCTATCAGATCGACACCGGAATGGATGGCTTCGGAAATGACCGAGACAGCCCCAATCATCAGTCCGACAATAAGCTTGAAAACAACGAGCAACGAATTTGACAAAACGGAAAGCCTCGCGACCTGCCGTTTGCGTAATGCAGATTTCATGACAATAATTTTTCCGGGTTGGTTGGGGCCGCAATGCCCATTTCCGTGTATAGGACAAATTTAATGACTTCGTCGAAATTATAACCGTTTTTGTTCCTGCAACAAGAGGAAAGCCGCAAATTCATATTCATTATAAACAAACAAAAGCTGATTATTCTGACTATTTCCTAATTTTGGCATACGATGAACAGCACACGGTTCTACCAGAAAATACACAGTTTCAGGCTCAGGTATATTTCACCCAGGGCATTCCTGATTTTTCTGAGCGTGATAACCGGTGCTTTTGGCGGACTGGCGGCTATCGTGCTGAAAAACGCTGTTTATTACCTTCACCACTGGCTTATTTCAGGTTTTAACACAAAGGATTTCAACCTGTTATACCTTGCTTATCCTATGATAGGCATTCTGCTGACTTATCTTTTCGTGAAATACCTGGTAAAAGACAACATTTCGCACGGCATCAGCAAAATTCTGCGATCCATCTCCAAAGAGCAGTCGATACTGAAGCCGCACAACATGTACACTTCCATCATTGCCAGTACTATTACCGTTGGTTTTGGCGGTTCGGTGGGGCTTGAAGCGCCCATTGTGCTTACCGGTTCTGCCATAGGTTCAAACCTTGGCCGTTTTCTGAGGCTTGATTACAAAACAGTTACACTGCTTGTTGGCTGTGGCGCCGCGGGCGCTATTGCGGGCATCTTCAATGCTCCCATAGCTGCGGTATTGTTCGGGCTCGAAGTGCTGATGCTCGACCTCACCATGGCCAGCCTCATTCCACTGCTTCTTTCGGCTGCAACCGGCACTACGCTCTCCTATTTTCTGATGGGGCGCGGTTTCCTGTTCAGCTTCACTGTTACCGATCCTTTTAAACTGGGGAATCTCCCCTTCTACCTGGTGCTGGGAGTTTTCACAGGGCTGGTTTCGGTGTATTTCACCAAGGCCAACTTTTCACTCGAAACACGATTTGCCAAAATAAAAAGCAAAACATTGAAAATGGCTGCAGGCGGTATGATCACCAGCCTGCTTATCTTCCTGTTCCCACCGCTCTATGGCGAAGGATATTCGACCCTTAACGCCCTGCTCACCGGGCATGGCAACAGCATCCTCGAAGGAAGCCTTTTTTATTCAATAAACGGCAATGCCCTGCTGTTAGCCGGTTTCCTGTTATTACTCGTGGTTTTTAAAGTTATCGCCATGACTGCAACCAACGGTGGAGGCGGCGTGGGAGGTATTTTTGCCCCTTCACTGTTTGTGGGGGGTGTAGCGGGTTACATGCTGGCCCTGCTCATCAACCTGTTTCTCCCGGGAAAAATTCCGATGGCCAATTTTGCCCTCGCCGGAATGGCCGGGGTGATGTCAGGGGTGATGCATGCCCCCTTGACGGCCATATTCCTTATTGCCGAGATCACCGGCGGCTACCAGTTCTTTATTCCGTTGATCTTCACTGCCATAGCATCCTATCTGACCATCATGTATTTTGAGCCGCACAGCATTTATACCAAACGGCTGGCCGCATTGGGCGAACTTATCACCCACGACAAGGATAAGGCTACGCTTTCGCGGATGACCATTGAAAAACTCATTGAAAGGAACTTCCTGAAAGTGAGCCCCGAAGCAACTCTTGGCGACCTTGTAAAGATCGTATCACAATCGCAGCGCAATGTTTTCCCCGTGGTAGATGCTGAGAATAATTTCATGGGCGTTGTGTTTATCAACGATATACGCCATATCATTTTCAACCACGAACTGTACGACACCGTGTTTGTGAGCAACCTGATGTTTATGCCCGATGTGTATGTGAATCGCAACGCCACGATGGAAGAAGTCGCCCAGAAACTTCACGACACGGCCAACTATAACATACCGGTGCTCGATAATGGGAAATATGTCGGATTTGTTTCGCGGGCCAATGTTTTTTCGGCTTACCGCAAGCTGGTGAAGGAATTTTCGGAAGACTGACGATCGTTTATCAGCCTCAGCACTTCTTCCACGGTTTTCACAGGGGCGAGGCAGGCTTCTCCGTAACAGATATAAATCAGCGTTTTACCTTCGATGAATTTACCCTGCCACAAAGGGAGACTGGTTGGTGCTATGCTGCCGGCCATGATTGTATTTGGGATATAATGCCTGCCAAGTTCCCGCAATATTTCCATGGCATTTTCTCCGGCAACAGCGATTACATAATACGGTGAAGCTTTTTCGAGCCCGAGCGAACACCAGTTAGCATATGCTGAAGGATAGACCGATGACTCACCGGAAAGCATTGTTCCCATTACCGCTGCTTTGTCGAGTAGTTCCCGTTGGCTCGTGAGGCTGCCCAGGCGGAACAAATGCCTTGCCAGTGCGGAGTTTGATGAAGGGATCACCCCGTCATGGGTTTCAATTTTCCGTACGATGGTTCCAGCATTCGCATGACTGTAGAAAAACAAGCCCGATGCGCTGTCACGGAATGTTTTGAGTATATTTTCGGTAACCTTTTGGCTTTCCTTCAGCCATTCTTCATTGGCAGTTACTTCGTACAGTCGAAGCAATGCACCGGCCATAAAGGTGTGATCATCCAGGAAACCGTCGATACGGGACTTGCCGTTTTTCCGGGTGTGGTAAAGACTGCCATCCGTTTTCACGAAATTGTGCAGGATGAACGAGGCTGCTTTTTCGGCAACGTGTATATAGTCTTCGTTACGAAAAGCTGCTCCCGCATCGGCAAAAGCTTTGATCATCAATGCATTCCACGAAGTGAGCACTTTATCGTCGAGGCCGGGGC
>DAONEL010000149.1:0-5384 GCA_035403045.1 Bacteroidales bacterium | reverse complement strand
ATTGCTGATGAGGTAATCTACAAAATAAAAGGATACTTAGTTAAGTCATAAACCACCATTAAAAGTTTACCAACGTGAATCAGAGGATTAGAATCAAGCTGAAATCGTACGATCACAACCTGGTTGATAAATCAGCCGAAAAAATCGTGAAGACGGTGAAACTTACCGGCGCCGTGGTTAACGGTCCGATTCCCCTTCCAACCGATAAGAAGATCTACACGGTGCTTCGTTCAACTTTCGTAAATAAAAAATCACGCGAACAATTCCATCTGTGCTCTTACAAGAGGTTGCTCGATATATACAGTTCGACAGCCAAGACCATTGATGCCCTCATGAAACTGGAACTTCCCAGTGGCGTTGAAGTAGAGATCAAGATCTGATGCACTGTTCGTTGATTAAGAAAAAGTTAAGTAAGTAACATTAATATCTCGATATAATGTCAGGAATCATAGGTAAGAAATTAGGGATGACCAGCATTTTCGATGCCAGCGGCAAAAATATTGCCTGCACCGTTATAGAGGCTGGACCCTGTGTTGTGACCCAGATCAGGACTAAGGAAGCTGACGGCTATGATGCAATTCAGTTGGCTTTCGAAGACAAGAAGGAAAAGAATGCCACAAAGGCAGAAGTTGGACATTTCAAAAAGGCTGGTGTAACCCCTAAACGCGTTGTCAGGGAATTCACCCGTTTTGAAGAAGGCCACCAGAAAACATTTGGAGACATTCTGAAGGTTGATATCTTCGAAGAAGGCGAATTCATCGATGTAATTGGTGTCAGCAAGGGTAAAGGTTTTCAGGGCGTTATAAAACGTCACGGTTTTAGTGGTGTTGGTGGTGTTACCCACGGCCAGCATAACCGTCTCAGAGCTCCCGGTTCGGTAGGCGCTTCTTCCTATCCCAGCAAGGTTTTCAAGGGAATGCGTATGGCCGGCCGTACCGGTGGTGATCGCGTGAAAATGATCAACCTGCAGATTATCAAGATCGTTGCCGAGAAAAATCTTATCGTAGTAAAAGGCTCAATTCCCGGGCCGAATGGATCATATGTAATTGTTGAAAGATGGAGCTAACAGTTTATAACATAAAAGGCGAAAAGACCGCCAGGACGGTTACGCTGAAAGACGAGATTTTTGCCGTGACTCCCAACGATCACGCAATTTACCTCGATACAAAACAATATCTGGCCAACCAGCGCCAGGGCACTCACGATTCGCTTGAAAAATCGACGATCAGTGGCAGTACCAAAAAACTGAAAAGGCAGAAGGGTACAGGCGGTGCACGTGCAGGAAGCCAGAAATCTCCTCTTTTCAGAGGCGGTGCTAGGGTCTTCGGTCCTCACCCCCGCGATTACAGCTTCAAACTGAATAAAAAACTCAAGAAACTGGCCCGGTTGTCAGCCCTGTCATACAAAGCCCAGGAGAACAACATTGTTGTACTCGAAGATTTCACTTTCGAAACACCCAAGACCAAACAGTTTGCAGAGATAATTTCGAATCTGAAACTTGATGGCAAGAAAACACTGATGGTACTTCCCGAAGTTAACCAAACACTGGTGCTTTCGTCGCGCAATCTTCCCAAGGCAAAGGTTACAAGGGCCCGCGACCTGAACACATACGAAATCCTTCGTGCCAACAACCTGCTTATCCTCGAGAGCTCAATCAATGAAATTGAGACTGTTCTCGGTAACCAGGAATAATAATCACGCTTAGCAGTAACAAATTAAACCATTACAGCAATGGCAATCATCATAAAGCCGATCATAACCGAGAAAATGACAGCCCAGGGCGAGAAACTCAGTCGTTATGGATTCATCGTTAGCAAAACCGCCAACAAGCTGCAGATAAAAAAGGCCGTCAAAGAACTCTATGGCGTTGACGTTGAAGAAGTCAACACCATGAATTATGCCGGTAAATACAAAAGCCGCTTCACAAAAAGCGGACTGCTTGCAGGTCGTACCAATTCATTCAAGAAGGCTATCGTTACACTGGCCAAAGGCGAAACAATTGATTTTTACAGCAATATCTAAGGAATAATGGCTCTCAAGAAATTCAAACCAACCACACCTGGTCAGCGCTTTAAACTGATAAGCGCGTTCGACGATATTACCACTACTTCGCCGGAGAAAAGTTTACTTGAACCGCAACGGAAGTCAGGTGGCAGGAACAATGAAGGCAAGATGACCATGAGATACATGGGTGGCGGCCATAAACAGCAATATCGCGTCATCGATTTCAAACGCGAGAAGGAAAACATTCCTGCTGTGGTGAAAACCATTGAATACGATCCCAATCGTACTGCCCGTATTGCTCTGTTGCATTATGCTGATGGAGAAAAACGTTATATCGTTGCCCCTCATGGGCTCAAGGTCGGACAGGAAGTGCTTTCGGGCAAAGGTGTTGCTCCTGAAATCGGGAATACACTCTACCTGAGCGAAATTCCTTTCGGAACCATGATTCATAACGTAGAACTCAGGCCCGGTCAGGGAGCCAAGATGGTTCGCAGTGCCGGTTCCGGTGCTCAACTGATGTCGCGCGACGGTAAGTTTGCTGTTCTGAAGATGCCTTCAGGCGAAACCCGCCTCATTCTCCAGGCTTGCAAAGCTACTATCGGTTTGGTTTCCAATGGTGACCATAACCTTGAATCATCAGGTAAAGCCGGCCGTTCACGCTGGCTCGGTCGCAGGCCCCGTACCCGCGGCGTTGTTATGAATCCGGTTGACCATCCGATGGGTGGAGGTGAAGGCCGTGCATCAGGCGGACATCCGCGTACACGCAAGGGCACTCCTGCCAAGGGTTACAAAACCCGTTCGAAAACCAAGGATTCGAATAAGTATATCATCGAAAGAAGGAAGAAGTAATTTAATACATAAGATACAATGAGCCGTTCGCTAAAAAAAGGCCCCTTCGTGGATTATAAACTTGAGAAGAAAGTTCTCGAACTCACCGACAATAAAAAGAAAGTTGTCGTGAAAACCTGGTCGAGGGCATCAACCATAACACCCGACTTTGTTGGCCAGACTATTGCCGTTCATAATGGCAATAAGTTTATCCCGGTTTATGTAACCGAAAACATGGTGGGACATAAACTTGGCGAATTTGCCCCTACCCGTATTTTCAGGGGTCATGCCGGAAACAAGGATAAAGGTAAGAAGTAAAAAGAACTATTGACATGGGAGCAAGAAAACACAATACAGCTGAATTAAGAAAAGAAGCAAATAAGCAGCTTTATTTCGCAAAGCTGAACAATTGCCCTTCATCGCCACGTAAAATGCGGCTTGTAGCCGAACTGGTAAGAGGCAAAAATGTTGAACTGGCATTGCATATTCTGCAGCACTCACCAAACCACGCGGCCGAAAAACTATACAAAGTTTTGAAATCGGCGATCGCTAACTGGCAGCAGAAAAACGAAGGTGTACGCATAGAAGACAGCAACCTGATCGTCAGCGAGGTACAAGTTGATGGCGGCCGTATTCTGAAACGCGTTCAGCCCGCTCCTCAGGGACGTGCACACCGTATCCGCAAACGCTCAAACCATGTTACAGTGTTTGTTGCAAGCAGAAATGCCAAAGTTGAAACTGAAACTGAAGTAGTAACTAAATAATTAACAAGCCTAATGGGACAAAAGACTAATCCGATCGGCAACAGGTTAGGTATCATCAAAGGATGGGACTCTAATTGGTATGGAGGAAGGAAGTTCGAGAACAAGCTCGTTGAGGATGACAAAATCCGCAAATATCTCAACGCCCGTCTCTCAAAAGCCGGTATCTCACGCATCATTATTGAGCGTACCCTGAAACTCGTTACCGTTACCATCAATACAGCCCGCCCGGGTATCATCATTGGCAAAGCCGGCCAGGAAGTTGACAAACTCAAGGAAGAGCTCAAGAAGATCACAGGTAAAGAAGTTCAGATAAACATTTCTGAAATAAAGCGCCCTGAAATTGATGCTGTTATTGTTGCCAACACCATTGCAAGGCAGATCGAAGGCCGTATTTCCTACCGCAGGGCTATCAAAACTTCAATTGCGTCTGCAATGAGGATAGGTGCCGAAGGTATCAAGGTTTTCATCTCAGGAAGGTTGGGTGGTGCCGAAATGGCCCGTCGCGAGCAGTTCAAAGATGGACGTATTCCTTTGCATACCTTGCGTGCCGACATCGATTACGCTCTTGGCGAAGCCCATACTACTTATGGCCGTATTGGTATAAAGGTATGGATTTGTAAAGGTGAAGTCTATGGTAAAGTCGACCTGGTTCCCAGCAATGAAGGCGTTATCAAGGATAAAGGCACTCCTGCTCAGGGCGGAAGGCCGGGCGGCAAAGGTCCCCGTCATGGCGGTGGCGACAGGCGTCCACGCAACAACAACAACAAGAAGTAATCAACACAGAATAAGGTTTAATCACTATATACCGTAATAGCAATGTTACAGCCGAAAAAAACTAAATACAGGAAGCAGCAAAAAGGTAAAATGAAAGGCAATGCCAAACGTGGTGCTGAACTTTCATTCGGTTCCTTCGGTATCAAGGCTTTGGAAGAATGCTGGATGACCGGTCGTCAGATAGAAGCTGCCCGTCAGGCCATCACCCGTCACATGAAACGTGAAGGTCAGTTGTGGATCCGCATATTCCCCGATAAGCCTGTCACCAAGAAACCTGCCGAAGTACGTATGGGTAAAGGTAAAGGTGCTCCCGAGTATTTTGTTGCCCGCGTAAGCCCAGGTCGTGTTCTTTTCGAAATTGAAGGCGTATCCGAAGAAATTGCAAAAGAATCACTCAGGCTCGGAGCCCAGAAGTTGCCCATTGCAACCAAATATTTAATACGCCGCGACTATGATGCCGAGCTGGCATAATAACCGTAACGCAGGTAACATTATTGACGCTAAAATTCAAAACGCCATATGAAACAGCAAGTAATCCGTGAACTGTCGAACCCCGAGCTTAAAGAAAGGCTTGATGAGGAACGCGTTCAACTTACCAAGCTTAAAATGAACCACGCCGTTTCTCCACTCGAGAATCCCAATAAAATTAAGGCATATCGTAAAACTGTTGCACGGTTGCAAACCGAAGTGCGCAGCCGCGAAATTGCTTCGGCAAAAGCAAAAGAGGCAACAAACAAGTAATTTTCAGAGCAATGGAAGAAAGAAACCTCAGGAAAGAAAAAATCGGCATCGTTGTCAGCAACAAGATGCAGAAATCCATCGTGGTTGAAGTGGAAAGACGCGTGAAGCATCCCAAATACGGTAAGTTCGTAAAAAAAACCTCACGTTTTGCCGCTCACGACGAAAATGGCGAATGTGGTATTGGCGATACTGTTCGTATTGCCGAAACCAAGCCTTTAAGCAAGACCAAATGTTGGAGATTAGTTGAAATCATTGAAAGAGCTAAATAATTAT
>DAONEL010000148.1:0-5474 GCA_035403045.1 Bacteroidales bacterium | reverse complement strand
AATGGACAATGGACAATGGACAACCTGCCTGCCAGGCGAAGGTTTGTGCGAAAGGGGCAGGTGGACAATTGAAAATTGAAAATTGAAAATTGAAACTTCCACCATGCCATAAATATTCTGAATTCTGTCTCCTGTCTCCTGAATTCTAGAATTCTTCCACCAAGTCACACATATTCTGACTACTGTCTCCTGACTTCTGGATTCTTAAAAAAATAAATTCTCCAATTCCATGCGCTCAAAAATGAAGGCAAATCAGGCGGTGAATGCACCATTTCCGGCTGTGTCCGAAGCAGTGATACGGGGTTTGATGTTAATAAAATCATCTTTCCGGCCATTGACAGGCCTTGTTAAAGTTTTTGTATAGTGTTGTATATTAGAATATTAGCAACAATTTTACAAAAATATCTTTTCATATTTCAAAACATATAATCTAAATTCTTGTATCTCAATTATTTGTTGTACATTTGCGGCATCAATTAAAATCACATCATGAAAACTGGAACAGTAAAGTTCTTTAACAATTCGAAAGGTTTCGGATTTATTAAAGACAATGAATCATCAGAAGAGTACTTCGTTCACATCACCGAATGCGTGCAAACCATCCGCGAAAACGACCAGGTGACTTTTGAAGTTCAATCAGGAAAAAAAGGATTAAATGCCGTTAATGTTAAACTTGCATAGTTTATAGCACACGATCACTTAAGAATTTTAAGCCTTACCCGGTGTGAGGCTTTTTTTTTACCTGTATTTTTCTGAATCTCGGGCAAGCGCCAGACTAATTCACCTAATTGACCTGTTAAAATATTTCCATCTCTTGACCTGGTCGCGATATCGGGACATTCAGGACTAATTGATCACCGGGCATTGATGGATTTGACAGAATAATAACACGGGATTGAAAACCGGCTGAACCGGATTCAATCACCGATAAAACAGTAAATTATGAGCAGAAAAGGCGACTCGATGGGTAAGCGGAACGTTAAGACCAAACAGGAACAAAAACGCAAACAAAAAGAGGAGAAGCGGGCTAACCGCAAGGACGGGGAGAAGAAGTCGGGACTTGACGATATGATTGCCTATGTGGATGAGAACGGAATGATTTCTTCAACTCCGCCCGATCCTGACAAGAAAACCGTTGTTGCGGCCGAGGATATTGTCATCAGCTCACCCCGCAAGGAAGATATAGCCGAGCTTATTACCGAGCGCAGGGGGAAACTCCTTCAGTTTAATGAGTCGAGGGGATTTGGATTCATCAAAGACCTGGAAACAGGGCAAAGCTATTTCGTGCATATCAGTGATATGACCGGTCAAATAAACGAGGGCGACGAAGTGACGTTTCTCCCGTCAAGAAGCCCCCGCGGACTGGCAGCTGTTGATGTAAAGCCGGCATTGTAAGTACAACTGATAACTTCCTGACACTGATCCACCCTGCCGGCTAAGAAAAAATCTCAATGAAATCCCAGGCTTCAACGCCCTGCAATCCTCAAGCATCAGTTCTGGCCTGGTGTCATAACCAGCTCATTTTGAAGCATCCTAACTTAATAAAGTAATTGTGCAGCTCCCGCCTGTTGATAAAAATACTCCTTACAGGCTCTCATCAACGACCGTTATGCTGAAAACGATCGATGTTTCATTGTACATTAGCAATGTTAATTGAAATTGATGGTTGATTTATCAAAACTTACGTTGCCCGCCATTTTTGCTGATACACTCAGCAAATTCGAAGAGCGTCCGGCAATGGCCACCGTCGGCGAGCCCTCCATATCATATAACCAGCTCCGCCAGAGGATTAAGGCAATTACTGCCTTTCTCGAAAATGCAGGCATAGTGCCCGGCGACAAAGTTGCCATACTAAGTACCAGCATGCCTAACTGGGGAGCCGTATATTACGCCATCACCTTCATGGGCGCAGTAGTGGTTCCAGTGCTTCCCGACTTTCATGCTTCGGAGATCAGCAATATACTGGAACATTCAGAAAGCAAGGCCATTTTTGTATCGGCAGGTCTGATGTCAAAGCTGACTGATGAAAATGCCCTGAAACCTTTCCTGAAAATAAGGATTGAGGACTTTTCAATTGCCGGGGATGAGAGCAGCCTGCTTTTTGATGCAGGGGCGCAGCCTCAGCGTGAATACGCGGTTAATCCCGACGACCTGGCGGCTATCATCTATACATCGGGCACCACGGGTAAGTCGAAAGGGGTGATGCTTACCCACCGGAACATTAGTTTCAATGCAGAAATGTGTGGCCGGGTGCAGGAGGTGAATGAAAAGGACCGGTTCCTGTCGATTTTGCCACTCTCGCACACTTACGAGAATACCATAGGGCTGATTCTACCGATGTCGAAAGGAGCCTGCATTTATTATCTCGGCAAGGCGCCGACGCCAACGGTGCTGCTACCGGCGCTGCAACAGGTAAAGCCTACCGTGATGCTTACCGTACCGCTCATTATTGAGAAGATTTTCAGAACGCAGATAAAGCCTAAGTTCACAAAGAACATCCTGTTACGCATACTCATCCACACACTCTTTATTCGCCGCAAGCTCAATGTTATCGCAGGCCGCAAACTCATGGCCACTTTTGGCGGCGAGCTCAAGTTTTTTGGTATCGGTGGCGCCAAACTCAACAAAACGGTCGAGAAGTTTCTTATCGAAGCCAAATTTCCCTATGCCATAGGGTACGGGCTTACCGAAACATCACCTTTGCTTGCCGGCAGCAACCCGCAGAATTCACGGCTGCAATCGACAGGCCCTGCCATTGAAGAAATAGAACTCATCATCCATGATCCCGATCCACGCACCCATGAAGGCGAAATTTGGGCGCGCGGCCCCAGCGTGATGAAAGGATATTACAAAGAACCGGAACTTACTGCTCAGATAATTACTCCCGACGGCTGGCTGAAGACCGGCGACCTGGGCATTTTTGACAAGGACGGCTATCTTTACATCCGCGGAAGGCTCAAGAACATGATTGTCCGCTCAGATGGAGAGAATATTTATCCTGAGGAAATTGAATCGGTCATCAATAATTTCAGGCATGTGACCGAATCGCTGGTGGTGGAGCGCAAAGGCAAGCTCGTTGCCCTGGTGAATTTCAACCTGGATGAAATAACCCGTCACCATCATCATAACCTGAACCTGCTTCGCCGCAAAGAAAGGGGCGATTATATCAAAAAGGAGATCGACAGGCTGTCGTCAGAACTTCTTGTCTATATCAGCCACAGGCTCAATAAATTTTCACAGGTACAGGAAGTGATCCTGCAAACCGAACCCTTCGAAAAAACAGCCACGCAGAAGATCAAGCGATACCTTTACATCTGACGGGTAGGCTGCATAGTTTAAAGTATTTCTGACACTCCGGTAGAGCCCTGCCGGTGTGATTGAGGAGATCACAGGCAGGGCGGCGAGTTTGCTTCGGCCCGGTGAGCCGTGCCTCGCAAAGTAAGGCTTCCATTAGCAGATAATATAAACTACGTAGTGCATGGCCGGGCTGTTTCCATGGCATATCAAAGGTATTCAGGCCAGGCCTGCGAAAAGTCCAAGATAAGCGAACGCCGGGATTGGGTAAACGAACGCTGAGAAATATATAAACATCTATACCTGTATAATGTATTATTCATTAACTCCTGACGGGAAGTTCAACCTGAATCTGGTTACAGGAAAACAATCTGCAACCAGGCATGAACAGGTACCGCAAAATACCAGGCTGGTCAATCTGTTTCCTGGTATCTGTTTTATCGGTGGTTTGCTTACATTTGGTTTCAGTTTATAATTAATCATAAAACTTATGAAGATCAGGCTTTTCGCTTTGGCATTATGCCAGGCTTTCCTTTCAGCGCACACTGCCTTATCGCAGGAGATGCTGATATATCACCCGATCAGGACTGATAACCAAGGGAAAATCATTCCGTGGTACGATGAAAATCCCGGCAAATCATACGATCATGTCCTGGGGCTGGTCTGGAATTTCTGGAATACCATGCGAACCGATTTCAACGGGTTGCCCTACTACATGAATCACCAGGTCTGGAATGGCCGTTTCAATGATCCCCGCGGAATTGGCGGTGACCAGTTCGCTATGGCCCTGTCATCATGGACACTCTATTATCCATACACCGGCAACGAAAAGGTCAAGATCAACATGTATTTTATTGCCGACTACTACCTCACCCATGGTTTGTCGCCCGTTAACTGTAAATGGCCCAACCTGCCTTTCCCATACAATACCCTAATCTATTCAGGGATTTACGACGGCGATATGCGGAATGGCAAAGATGTAGCGCAGCCTGATAAAGCCGGCTCTTTCGGGCTCGAACTGGTTCATGTGTATAAAATGAGCCCGGGCTATAATGTGAGCGAAAACAAAAACTACCTGCAGGGAGCCATCAATATAGCAAACACCCTGGCGGCTCATATCAGGACCGGAAACAGCAACTATTCGCCTTTGCCGTTTAAGGTAGATGTGTACACAGGTAAAACGGCCCTGCTGCGGCTGCACGACTTTACCGGAACCTGGATCGATACTGCAGGATATACTACCAACTGGGCGCCCTCAATGCAATTGTTCCTCGACCTCATCGAAATGAAACAGGGCGATACGGCAGCCTACAGGGCGGGATTCAATACCCTGCTCGCCTGGATGAAAGAGTACCCGATGAAAAATAATAAATGGGGGCCGTTTTTCGAGGATGTGGACTGGTGGAGTGAGACCCAGATCAATGCCATGACTTTTGCCCGTTTTATCATGACACACCGGGAATATTTCCCTGACTGGAAAAACGATGTCATGAAGATCATCGAATGGTCGCACAAAACGTTTGGCAACGATAAGTGGAAGAAGTACGGAGTTATCGTGACCAATGAGCAGACCGTTTACCAGACTCCCGCCAACAGCCATTCCTCGCGCCAGGCTGCCGACGAACTTCTTTATACCAGCCTCACCGGCGATACAAGCATGGTGGAGAATGCAATACGGGAGCTTAACTGGGCGACCTACATGGTTGATTTTGACGGCAAAAACAGGTTCCCGCAGGACGAGCCCTGGCTTACCGACGGCTACGGGGATTATGTAAGGCATTATCTCAGGGCGATGGATGCATTCCCATCCCTGGCGCCTTCGGACCAGGACCACATACTGTCGTCAACTTCGGTAATTCAGCAGGCTGATTATAAGGGATCTTTATGGAAATTCTATGGCCTGAACTTTGAATATGCCGACACCAATTCCGTAGTCCTGTTTTACAGAACCTATGATATGACAGGCGTTGAAAGGATCCGGCTGAGACACAAACCATCAACTGTTTTACTTGAAAAGGAGCCTCTGGCCGAAAACGAAAGGGGAGAAGGCTACCGCTGGGAACCGATGGAAAAGGGTGGTTTGCTTGTCGTTCGCAGGGAAAAAGGGCGGAACGTGCTGGTGCTGAAATAATGCTGCCGGGGATTATGCCTGATGCTGATGAAGGGGACAATTGACAATT
>DAONEL010000147.1:0-5559 GCA_035403045.1 Bacteroidales bacterium | reverse complement strand
AGGCCGGCAAATTGAAGGTACCGTCACCCGAAGTGCTCCACAGCACGCTGCCGCAATTGGCCTGCGTGGCAGATAAACTATGTGTATTGGCTGCACAAATCGTCGCATTTAGCCCTGCATCAACCACAGGAAGAGGCGTGATCGTCAGCGTCATCGTGCTCTGGGCTGTCTCCCCGGCACAGCTTAACTCGCCCTGCGCGGTGAGCGTCAGCGTGACAGTGCCTGTCTCGCCAGGACCCGGTACATATGTGGGCGTCAGCGTATTGGCATTCGTGAGTGACCCCGTGCCGTTCTCTGTCCAGCTGACTGAAGAATAGTGTGTGGCCGTGGCGCCAGTTACAGCATAGCTGTACCCCTGGCAACTGAAACCCGCAGAACCGGCATTGGCCGTGGGAAGCGGGTGAATGGTAAGCAACATATTATCCGTCACACTGCTGCACGGGTAATATGCAAGAGAATGCAAGGTAAGTGTCACCGTGCCGGCTTCACCCGGACCAGGTACATAAGTCGGTGATAATGTTGTGGCATTGTTCAGGCTGCCTGTACCGTTATGTGTCCAGTAATGCACCGAATCATATACCGACGTGGCGGTGATCACATTAAACGTGCTGTTCTGACATATCTGTGCATTGGCGCCTGCATCGTTCACCACTTGTCGGGTTATGTGAAGGGTCATCCCATCGGAAGCCGCTGAACATTGTGCATACGGATTGGCCGTAAGGGTGAGCGTTACACTGCCGTTGTTGATGTCGGTGGCATCGGGCGTATATACCGGATGCAGGGTTCCTGCGGGTACAAACCCCGAAGTGCCTGAACTTGAACTGTTCCAGGTAAGCGATGTATAACCAAACGCAGTCGCATCGGAAAGCTGGTATGTGCTCCCTTCGCATATCCTGGCATCGGCACCGGCATTTGAAACAGCCACAGGGTTTAGTGTCAGTATCATTGATGAAGTGGCCGGGCTGCAGGGTGAATTGCCGTTGGCAACAAGGGTGAGGGTTACCGTATGTGCAGCCGTGTCGGCAGCGCTGGGAGTGTAAACCGGGTTAAGGTCAGTGGGATCATCGAAAGTTCCGGTGCCGCTGCTGCTCCACATCAGGGTGGAATAATTTGTCGCAGTGGCGGCAGCCAGGGAATAGGTATCATCGGCGCAAATGGTTTGCGGCGGGCCTGCCGAAGCAGTGGGGAAAGCCACAATATTGAGCGCAAAGTTATGCGTGCCCACACAACCGGAATCAGAGGTGGCCGTAAGAACTACATTGAATGTGCCCGCAGTGGCATAGGTGTGTTGCGGGTTTTGAAGGGTTGAAGTATTCCCGTCGCCAAAGTTCCAGTTCCATGAAACAATGGAATCGGAAGTAATCGTTGAAAGATCGGTGAACTGTACCGGCTGGGCCTGGCAATTGTTCGAATAACTGAAATTGGCAACTGGCGTGGGATTAATAAGAATACTCTTAGAAGTGGTAATAGCAGGACAAGTAGCTGATGTTGTGATAACACTTACCGTTTGTATCCCGGAGGTGTTCCATAAAAATGTAGCAGTGCTGAGATTGGATGATCCCACAATTGTGCCACCCGTAGCTGTCCAGTTATAAGTAAGGCCTGTTGTAGCATTGAAAGTGCTTTGGTAAGTATTGCAAGCCGTAGGTGATCCGGTGATTACAGGTGATGGGTTGTAGTTGACTGTGATATTCAGATTAGGTGAAAAAGCTCCAAATCCACAATCAGCGTTATAACCACGCACTTTGAGCTGATGCATTCCGGTTGGAAAAAAATTGCCATAATTCACAGTTGTTGAAGGAATTGAAGTTGTGTCATAAGGCACTCCGTCAAAGTACCATTCATACAATGTTGCTGATCCAATGGTTGAAGCAGTATAATTAACGCCACTCTGCCCCTGACAAACAGTTAATGGCCCGGTAGGAGAAACTGCAGGAGTTTGTGGAGTTCGAATTATATCAACAGTAATTGTAGCATTGTTTTCTGAGAGATAGTACCACCATGAATTGATAGTATGCTCATTGCCTAAGCCCCCATTTGAATTGAAAGCCCATTCATGACAGCCAGTAACCGGAGGAGTATCGTCATACAGGCATCCAATGAGAGAATTGTCGATTCCGCCAAGACCGGGGTTCGTATCATCCCAAAATATCCTTAGTTTAGTTCCTTCTGGTGGCAATGGTACAGGAAGCGGATTGTGAATATCAACCTTTATTCCATCAGAATTACCTTCAACATCGTAGAGCGGAAGATTGGTAAGGCAGTTTAAGTAATCGATATCCATTGAAATAGTTGCTCCGTTGTTTACAGGGACCCCCATGCCATCATTTCCGTCCCAGGTGATAAGGTTAGAACCGGTAATAACATCTTGATTAAGGTATACATCGTTAGGGTCGCCTAATCCGGCAGGAGGTAAATCGATAGAGAGTGTTACTTTACCCGGTTTATCAACAACGATTTCAAAGACAACAGAACCATTGCAATCATTTGAGTATTGAGAGGCACTTAGAATTTGTCCTAAAACTCCGGTAGGGTAAATTGTAGGATCAGGCTGGTTGAGAAACATCTTGTATTGAGGAACAACGCCCGCTTTTCCTGAAATAGATTTGCGACGCATTTCCCAGGTACCTGAAGTACTTGTACCCCATTCGTTGCAATAAATGTCGCATGCTCCGACCCGCATACCATTTGCATCAAACTTAGTGATGATTTGGTCGTCAGAGTACACATAAAAAATACCTCTGAAATTGTCGAACTGGTTACTGTGCATAGCATAAATCTGCCAAACCTTAGACCAAAGCCTTCCCGGAATGGCGTAATACAGCGAGGGAGACGTTTGATATGCAACTGTCACGTCAAAATAATTTATTGTGGCAGACTGTGAACCTCCACCAGGACCGAAATTTGTTTCAAATTCAATGGAGTAGTCACCGGCCATCGTAGGAGTAAAAACAAAAGGATCGTAACCGGTTACATCAATAGTGTTGGGGCCGGCAACAGCCTGATCCCAGCCGGTTATAAATCCCGCACCACCTGTCGGAAATGGCTGAGAAGCAGATAAGGAGCCATCAGGATACCGAATATAAAAACTCGTAATATCAGTAGTGCCATTAAACCCCATGAAGACTTTTTCATTAGCAAAATTGTTGCTGATTGTGAATTTTAATCTAAGATTATCATCTGTATTCCAGCTTAATGCCCAAGGCAGGTAGTTCACCCCATTTTCGAGATATAAACTACCTCTTACATTAGGAGTTAATAGTGGATTAGTTGGCAAGAGTTCTTTTGTTCCTTCTCCAAAGCTTATGTAAGGCACACCAATGAGAACCAAGAATAATATCATAACCGACAATATTTTTGATTGGCAGTTGAAGAACCTGTTAGTCATTTTAAGAAAGAGTATAGCATTTAACATGTGCTTGCTTTTTTGAAGGAACAAGAAGTAGCTATTCTAAGGCATTTGGAGGTAAAGGTAAATACAAATGCATTATGCAGGAGACAGAAATAGCAAGAAAATTGACATAAGTACCCTGAGCTGAACATCAGTGTGCCTTATATGACCCGCTACAGCATGCCTGGTTATTTGAACACACTTAAAGGGGATCGATAAAAGGGGACTATTCAGGGTGCCCGATAGAAGAGAAAATGTCAGTAGATATCAAGCCTGCCGGCGGTTTTTATCATTTCCCTTACTGAATTGTTGAATCCTGATTCATCAATCAGATCTTCGATATTGAGATGCATCCTGTAACGCCAGTAATGGTTTGGGTTACCGGGTTGATTGATGCGTTCGGAAGGAGCATTCTGCAAGCGAAGGGTATCGTCCATTCCCAATAGGTCCTGAAGCGGAAAAACAGCCCACATGCTTGGTGAAAAAAGGTGCTGAGTCACTATTTGCTTTACTACCCATGGTTCACAGAAATATGGGGCAGGCCCCTGGTTTCCAAGAATTTCATTAAAGAATTTTTGTGTCACTTCAGGGTTTTCTTCCCACCAGCCACGCAAGGTTGAAGTGTCGTGAGAGGAAGGCGTGGCCACCGAGAGGTAAGGGTAACCGGCCGGGTGTCCGAAACTGATTTTCGGGTTTTTGGGCATACGCTGAACTTCCAGGCTGAGTATTCCCAGTTCCTTCATCACATCGGGAACACAGGCAGGTACCATGCCCAGGTCTTCTCCGCACAGGAGCATATTGGTTGCTTTTTTGAGGACCGGCAGCTTGTCCATCGCTTTGCTGCGCCAGAATTCCTCATTGCGATGGTAAAAATAATCTAGGTATATACCGTTGATAATGTGTTTTGAATGGGCATCAAGTTCCTGGTATGAACGGGTGAAGTGCAGTGCGTTGCGCGGGAAGAAAGCATTGCCTCCCGTGCCGGGAGCTTCAAGGAAAATAACTTCCGAAATCAACGAATACAAGCCCTGAGTAAGCCTTACAAGGCGGCTGCGTTCTCCGGCGTTCATATCGGGCTCAATGGCAAATTTCTCTTCCACTTTTCGCTGGTTGTCCACATCAGGAATAAGGTCGTAGCAACCGGGATAGTATTCGGTAAGGAAATGCTGTTTTACAAAATCAGTAAGATCACCAAAGCGCTCATAGAGAAAATGTTCACGGATATATGGTTTGCAAAAGCGCTGCTCGTCGAACCACAGTCCTTTGTTGTGTAATTCTTCACGGGAGTAGGGTATGCTCGGATTGAAATAGCCCATGAGCCCCTCAACCTGGTCTGCCGGAATTTCCCATATCCTGAAAAATCCCAGGATATGGTCGATACGAAAGGCATCGAAATAGTGTGATAACTGACGAAGCCGCTGCTGCCACCAGGCATAGTTGTCTTTGGCCATTTCGTCCCAGTTGTATGTAGGGAAGCGCCAGTTCTGCCCTTTGTTGGAAAAGTCGTCGGGCGGAGCACCTGCCTGCTTGTCCATGTGATACAGGTTAGGATTGAGCCAGGCGTCAACACTGTTGCGGTATATGCCGATAGGGATGTCGCCTTTCAAAACCACTCCTTTAGACCTGGCATAGTTGGCAGCGTCGAGCAACTGGCGATGCGCATAAAATTGAATGAAGTAGTGAACGGCAATATCGTCGAAATGCGGCGAATTTTCGTTTGTAAGGTGATCCAGCAATTCATCGGTAGGCTTGCTGTATTCGCCCCAGCGACTGAAATCGGGAGTGTTGAAGAGATCGCGCAGGTACGAAAATGCTGCATAAGGTTTCAGCCAGTACTCATTCTCAGCATAGAAGGCAAGGAATTCAGGGTTTTTCAGGAACTCATGCTTTGTCTGGTCATACATGAGTTTAAAAAATCTCGACTTTAGCGCCATCACCGCTTCGTAGTCGATCTTGTTCAGCGAATTCAGGTATTTGCCCTGAGCATCGATGATCTGCTGACTGATATCCGATTCTATCCTTCCTATTTCGAGCAGGTTGATGTAAATCGGGTGCATCGCATAAACCGAAATGGCGGCATAAGGATATGAGTCCTGCCAGGTGTGTTTTGCTACGGTGTCGTTTACCGGAAGTATCTGAATGAGTTTAATCCCTACCCGTGTTGCCCA
>DAONEL010000146.1:0-5581 GCA_035403045.1 Bacteroidales bacterium | reverse complement strand
ATGGAAGTATCAGTCTGCCCGACACTCTTGCTACCGGCTATTACCAGCTTGTGGCATTTACCAACAGGCTGCGAAACTGTGGCGAAGATTGTTATTTCAGTAAAGAATTGATCATTGCCAACCTGTTCGACAGGGAACTTAAGGCATTGTCGGACGCTAATCCTGCGCAAGTCACAGCAGAAGGCCCTGTCGTGGATAAAATGCAGCAACCGGCACAAAGCCTGTTCAGTATCCGGGGTTTGAAAAAAACATATGCGCAGGGTGAAGAAATAAGTTTCAGCTTGGCTGGGAATTCATCTTCCGGCAACCTTCCAGCAATCACGGTAAGTGTTGCAGAAGAAGAACCGTGGCAGGGAAAAATATCCGGTTACAATTTCGGCCAAAGCTGTTCTAGTCGTTCAACTCAAATGGAATTCCTGCCCGAAACCAGGGGGCAGATCATCAGCGGAAAAGTCACTGACAAGGCAACACATGCCGGTATTGAAAACTGCTGTGTGCTGCTTTCGGCAAAAGATACCGCTGTGAACCTGCAATATGCTTTCACCGGCAGCAACGGAATGTTTCGTTTCAGGCTCAACGATTATTATCAGCAAAAAGATATTGTGATACAACTTCTTGACTCTGTTCCGGGACAGAAGCCGGTGATTGAGCTTGAGGACAGGTTTGCTCTCAGCGACGCATTTGTGCCTGCAGCCGGGGGCATATCTGCAGCAGTGGCGGAATATATCCGCAGAAGCCAGGACATTGTAAGGGTGCAGCGCGCATACAGGCAGGCGCCACAAATGCAGGCTGTTGAAAAAACGGCAGGCAATAATCTCCGTCCGGCCCTCTATTACAAACCTGATCAGCAGGTATTTCCGGGCGCGTATGAGTCGCTGTCCGATTTCTCCGAAATTACAAAAGAACTGCTGCCGACAGTCCGCACGCGAAAAACGGCTTCAGGAACTACGTTGGAAGTTGTAGATAAGGTGCAGCAGGGCTTTTTCAGCAAAAACGCCGCTCTCTTTATCGACGGCATTTACCGGCGCGACAATCGCGAGGTGTTGCCAATGGGGTCCGACAGGATACGCCGTATAGAGGTAGTAAATGAGCAGCGTGTTTACGGAACACTCACTTTCCCGGGAATACTGGCAGTGTTCACCAATGATTCTGCCATAGCTCCGGCCACTGATCAGTCGTCAAAATTGTTCAGAGTTGAGCCATACTCAGCAAACTCCGTTCAGCAGCAGCAGGAAATTCCCCGCAACACCACGCTTCCCGATTTCAGGCAACTGCTTTACTGGCAACCTGTAATAAAGGCAGGCCAGGCAGGAAGTTATGATATAAAGTTCCGTGCTTCGCAGCATACAGGTACTTTCATTCTCTCCATCCGGGGAACCGGTGCTGATGGCGAGATCATACAGAAAGAACAACGGTTCAGTATCAGATAAAAGGATCATGACAAGAAAGGACATCATTCGACCTGTTTTATTTCTGCTCATTCTCAGCGGTGCGGCGCCAGGTTATGGACAGGACACAGTACCAGAACTTTTCAGGCCTCCCGTCTGCGGCGAAGTTTATGTTGTGCCTAAGGACTTTTCAGGCAAGCAATACTTCAACCGCAACTGGCTGCCAGGAGATGTTGTGCTTACAAGTGGCGACACCCTTTATGATATGCTACTCAAATACAACGGGTTCACCGACGAACTCATTTGGCTTGACAGCAACGCGTTCAGGCAGGTGAAGCTCGAAAAGCACTTCATCAACCGGTTCACTATGAAGCACCCTGATGGCAGGGTGATTCTGTTTGAGCGAATCGTAGAAAAGCAGCCGCTCTCAGCCGATTCCGCTGATGTTTTCGTAGAGGTAATGTGTGACAATGTGGCCCGATTGTGTGTACAGCGTCAGATTGCTTCGCGGGGAGTCACCACAAAATATATTGAGGGAAAGGACTATTCGTTTGATGACCTTAAACCGCAGCCACGTTATATGTTATTCCTACCGAACCATCAGCCGGTAGTTTTCAGGATCATAGGCAGGAAAACCGTTTTAAGGCTGTTACCTCCCGGCTACCGTGAGCAGGCCGAAGTCATTATTCGTGAGCATCATTTATCTCTCCGCAACGAAAAACAACTTATTCAGGTGGCTGAGGAGATCAGGTGAGTTAGATTTTCAAAGCATGAACAATTAATAGGAGCAGGGAGCAAGTTTCAGACTTCTTATATTAGGTTTTCTATTTCCTGTTTCCAGTCCCGATAGTATTGGGACCAGTTTTCTCTATTCTCCTCATCACTCGCTCACACTCTACGCTACAACCACCTGAATCCCAGCATCTTCGAGCCGTTTCTTGTCTTCATCGGAAATGCCCATATCGGTCACAACAGTATCGATACGGTCGTTGGCACAGATAAAAGCCAGGCTTTTTCGGCGGAATTTTGATGAATCGGTAACCACAATCACTTCGCGGGCAATGTCGATCATGATCTGGTTAAGATAAGCCTCTTCCATGTTGGGTGTGGAAATGCCGGAGCGTGTGTCGAAACCGTCGACACCCAGGAACACCTTGTCAACATAAAAATTCTTGAAGTTTCTCTCAGCCAGCGGGCCAATAAGCGAAAGTGAGTTTTTGCGCAGCACTCCGCCAGGGATGATAAGGCTGATATGCTGGCTTGCAATGAGCTGGTTTGCTATATTCAGTGCATTGGTTATAACCGTAAGGTTGGAAATGTTGTCGGGGATGTTCTTGACCACCTCCAGCGTTGTTGTGCCTGAGTCCACGATAATGGTATCAGAATCCTTGATAAGCCTGGCGGCAGCTTTCCCAATCCTGGCTTTCTCGGCCATGTTGATCTTGTGCTTTTCGCCGAGTTGCTGGTCGTAGCTCACCACATGCTCAATGTTCATGGCTCCTCCACGCGCCCTTACAAGCAGTTTTTTGAGCTCGAGTTGTTCAAGATCGTTGCGGATGGTCACTTCGCTAACGCCAAATTCCCTGCTCAGATCCTGAACAAAAACCTGGTGATTTTCTGAAAGCAGCTTCAGGATATTCATCCTGCGCTCAACCGTGTTTTGCTTATTAATCTTTACCATACCTTTTGTTTTCAATTGCCAGATGCATCCCTTTCATGCTATTGATAAACTTTTCGTAATTCAATAATCTTCAGTGATGCAAATATATTTATTAAAGATAACGAAACCTGCTTTATAATTTATACAAAGGTAAAGAAATTTTTTTGCTTATCTTCGAAATGATAAAAAACATTATATATTTGCATCGAAAGTAAACGAAAGATCATACTACAGATCTGCGAAATGAAAATCTGGAATTATACAGCAGAAGAGCTCCAACAGCTCGGTGCTTTTTATACAGCCGCTGAAATATACGGCCAGCCGGGATTGTGGCGGAAGGTTTTTGAGAAAGTCAGCTCTGAAAAAAAGTCAATATCAGCATTCCTGCAAAAGGCTTCAAACCATCAGTGCCTCAGGGTTGTACTCACAGGTGCCGGCACAAGCGCCTATATCGGGCTGTCACTCACTGGTGTGTATTCGCGTCATGTAAAGAAATTTACCGTCGCGGTGCCCACCACTGACCTTGTAACTCATGCCCACGACTACCTCGACCGGCAAACCCCAACATTGCTCGTAAGCTTTGCCCGCTCAGGCAACAGCCCCGAAAGTGTTGCCGCAGCAACCATCACCGATAAATACTGCGATACCGTTTACCACCTCATCATCACCTGTGACGCCACCGGTGCACTGGCCAATTTTGTTACATCATCCGAAAAACACGTTTTTGTCCTTCCCGCTGAAGCAAACGACCAAAGCCTGGCAATGACCGGCAGTTATACCGGCATGTTGCTGGCTGGATTGCTCATTGGCCGCCTTCCCGAACTCGAGACCCTGGGTGGCCAGCTCACGCTGTTAGAAAAATACGCTGATAAACTGCTCAATACATACTGGGAAAATATCAGCAAGCTGGCAAAAACCGAATTTCACCGCGCGGTGTTTCTCGGCTCGGGGCCGCTGTATGGCACGGCTATCGAATCGCAGCTCAAACTGCAGGAACTTACCGACGGCATCATTGTATGCAAGCACGATTCATTTCTTGGTTTCAGGCACGGGCCCAAGGCAGTGGTAGATTGTAAAACGCTGGTGTTCTTCCTGTTTTCAAACAGCCGTTATGTGCTTCAATACGAGCGCGACCTGGTGAATGCCATGGGCAACGGCCACAAAGCGCTATACCAGTCCGGGGTGATGGAAAGCGGAGAAAAGCTGCCAAATCTCGACCAGGTATTAATCCTTTCGGACAACGGAAACCATCTCGAAGAGGAATTCCTGCCTGTGGTTAGCATCCTGCCGGCACAGATGCTTGGTTTCTTCAAATCGCTGCACCTGGGCCTCAGTCCTGACCGGCCTTCGGTGAGCGGCGCTATTTCGCGCGTGGTAAAAGGTGTAAACATTTATCCTTTTGAACAATAGTATATGAACGGGGCATTACGCAAAAAAGCTGAACTTGAAGGCCTTCCGCTGATGGACTTCATCCTGCGAAGGATGGATGAGATCAGGCCTGCCGATGGTATCAGCCGGACGATATTTGCCGCGTGTCCTAACTCCTCTGCCGTAATCAAAGCCTCGCTGCGTGCGGCACGACGCTGGAACAGCCCGATAAAATTTGCCGCTACCCTCAACCAGGTTGATCTTGACGGCGGCTATACCGGCCTTACACAGGAAGAATTTGTAAAAACGATACATCTCGAAGCCGGCAGGCTTAACCTGCAGGTGCCTGTGATTATTGCCATTGACCATGGCGGCCCCTGGCTGAAAGATGCTCACACTGCCGCTAAATTGCCGTTCGAAGACACTCTTAATGCCGTAAAAACCTCGTTCGAAGCATCAATAAAAGCCGGTTACGACCTTATACATGTTGACCCCACGGTGGATATTACCCTTCCCAAAGGAGTGACCATACCGATTGAAACCGTTGCCGAACGTACGCTTGCCCTCATTGCCCATGCCGAAACATTCAGGAAAGCCGGCTGTTATAAACCCATAGCCTACGAAGTGGGCACCGAAGAGGTTCATGGCGGTCTGGCTGATATGGCCACATTCAGGAAGTTCCTCAGCCTGCTGAAGGAAGGGCTTGCAAGACAGGGAAACGGTGATGTATGGCCTTGCTTCGTGGTTGGCAAAGTAGGTACCGATCTGCACACCACCGAATTTGACCCGGTGACGGCAGGTGAACTCACGAAGATTGCCCGCGAATATGGCAGTGTGATCAAAGGTCATTATACCGATGGTGTAATAAATCCCGGGGATTATCCTGCTTCGGGGATGGGCGCTGCCAATGTAGGCCCCGAATTCACCATAGCAGAATACAACGGCCTGATGGAACTCGAAAACCTCGAACTGGATTTATTCCACCAGGGGAAAGTGGCTTCCTGCTCCCGGATAGGATTACATTTGCAGGAAGCGGTGATTGCTTCAGGACGCTGGAAAAAGTGGCTGCTGCCGGGTGAAGAAACAACTGACTTTGCCAGCCTCAGCGAAAAGCGCCGGCAGTGGCTCATCGGCACAGGATGCCGCTACATATGGCAAACCGACA
>DAONEL010000145.1:0-5772 GCA_035403045.1 Bacteroidales bacterium | reverse complement strand
GCTATTGGGATTGAACACGAAACTCATTCCTGTAACCCGTAAATCTTAAAATCCTTTGGCCATTGCGGCCTGCCTGACTCGCGCATGCCAGCAAGTGGCAGGCAGGCCTGCCTGCTACCTCTTGGCCTGCGCGAGGCAGGCAGGCCGTGCCGGTTCGATTCCAGCTTCGGGTACTGATCAAAAGCCCGGCAGTTCAATCTGCCGGGCTTCTTGCTTTTAAATGACCTTTATCAGATTGACCTGAAAAAGTCGTAATTTATCATTTCGAGTTCCAGGAGTTCGGGATAAGGATAGTATATCATTCCATCAGCGCCTCCCAGGAAAAAACCATCTTCTATCGTCCTGAATAGCAGGGAGCCATAGAAAAACCTCAATACCGTTTTCATATCCTTGCCCTCTTCGTCTTCCAGAATTTCGAGACAGTCCCGCAAATGCCCGAGGTTGTGGTAAGGCAGGTTCTCTCCTGATCCGCTTACCGGATTGTTGGCCAGCTCACCCAGCTTCAGGTCGACAAAAAGTAACTTGGGCAGCACAATTGGTGACGAACCGTCAGTAAGTTTCTTCATGAATGCAGCCGGAGGAAGAATGCTTGCCACCAGTGGTGTGACCGGACAGAGCTCCTGGTAAAGATGTATCCTGGTTTCTTTTTCGCGGGGTTTGTTATAAGGCATCTTTTTCAGCTCCAGCGTAAACCCGTTTTCAGTAGTCAGGTAAAGGTTCATGAAAGCCGATAAAGGCACTCTCTCCAAAACCCTGTACACCGAAAGATAAACCGAGCTTTTGGGGCTGCCGTCAGGTTTGGGTTTGCACCTGGATTCCAGATATCTCATATCTATCATACCTTCAATCTGATATGGATCTATCTGAAAAAAGATGGCTTCGCCCCTGTTCCTGTTTTTGGTTCCTCTCGAAAGATAATTCCCAAAATCCTTCGGTGGCAGCATCGAAGCGATCAGTGCTTCAGGAGGTGTGGTCAGATAAATGTAATTTTTCATATGACCGGGATTAACGAACTCTGTTATTGTCAGGCTTACTTCACCCTGCATCTTGTGTGTCCGTGATATAAAGATAGTCATTTTTACGTTTCAAACAAATATTTTTTAACACTAACTGTCGAAATGCCGGCGAACTTATAAGGTCAACTCCCAGGGAGGTTGCCTTTCTGTTCTCATTCGACGGATTCCTGACATATTCACGGCTTTCTGAATGTAAAATCTACCTCTTCGTCTATAAATTCTCAATAAAGGATAGAATTAGGATTACTTTTGCCGGTCATTTGTGATGAAGGTGTTGCCGGGCCAATGCATTAGTAATAATCCGGCACCTCACGCAGCCATCTGAAGGCAGCAAACGTAATCATTGTTGTTTAAAGTAATCATTATCTGCGGATAAAAGAATGAAAATCAAGACCCTACTCTTATTCGGCATCCTGAGCATGGCGCTTTTACCATCGCTTAATGCCCAGGGACTCATCATCAAAATGCAGGATGGGACTGAGAATCAGCTACTTATCAGCTCGGTAAGCAAACTCAGTTTCAGCGGCGACCAACTTGTAATAGCCCCAAAATCAGGCACTCCAGAGTACTATTACATCGATGGGATTCAAAAACTCTATTTCGGCGTAATTACCTCCGTTGATGAAAATCTGCAGGACGGCAACACAGGTATCTCGGTTTTTCCAAATCCGGCAACAGAAACAATTACCCTAATCAATCTGCCTGAAGGCAAAGGAATAGTAAAGATATTCAGCCTGGATGGCCGACTGATAAAGCAGGCAACGCTTTCTCCGCATGATCCGGCAATCGACATAAGTAAACTGCATAGCGGGATTTACTTCCTGGTAGCTGATGGTCAAACCACAAAATTCATCAAGCGATGAGAAAAGCAGTTATTGTCATTATCCTTCTGGCGGGTTATATCCCTGCGTTTGCCCAGAGCCGGCTCTTCATACACAAGTCGGATCACATAACCCTTGGTGTGCCGACAACGATGACCGACAGCATTTACTTCAGTGAAGACGGCGTCACCACTTACTTCCGCATAAACGGACAGGTTACGCAATATGCAACTGAAGATATCGACAGCCTCACTTTTGGCAGCAATTCCAACACTATATTCATACAGTACAACGGCACATCAGTATCAGTGATCAACCCGCTGGCTTTTGAAGGAGTAACGGTTGAAGTAACCGGCGCTCATGTAATTGTGAACTCATCCATCGAAACGCAGGACATCAATTACAACCTCTCGGGAACGACCGCAAACGGCATGTTCAAGATATACAGCGAAAAGCGTTACAACCTTATCCTGAACGGCGTAAATATTACCAACCCCGACGGCCCTGCAATCAATCTGCAATCGGAAAAGAAAGCCTCCGTTGAACTGGCTGATGGAAAAATGAACTCCATTGCTGACGGTGCCAGTTATGCCACCGCTCCCCCTGGAGGCAACGGATTGCCCGAAGACCAGAAAGGAACTTTTTTCAGTGAGGCCAAAACGGTATTCAGCGGGACTGGCACACTGAGCATCGCCTGCAACGGCTCCGATCAGCATGCCCTATGCAGCGACGACATGATTGAGATTACCGGCGGCAGCATTACTGTTACTAAAGCCACCAAAGATGGCATTCATGCTAAAGACGGCCTTGAGATAACCGGAGGAACGCTCGATATTACCTCCACCAACGATGCCATCGACGCTGATGAAGCCTATATCAGCATCAGCGGTGGCTCAATCACTACCACCAATTCCCAGGCCGGGGCAAATGGTATTACCTGCGACAGCACCATAACAGTTTCGGGCGGCACACTTAACCTGACCGTTACAGGAGACCAGTCGAAAGCGATTAAGAGCACACAGGCCATGACCCTCAGCGGCGGGAACATCACCATTCACAATTCGGGAAGCGTGGTGCTCGAGGCTTCAGGCTCGGGTTTCAATCCCGCCTATTGTTGTGCTGTGAAAAGCGAAGAGTCCGTGAACCTTGATGGAGCAAACCTCACCATAACGAGTTCAAATAATGGTGCAAAATCCATCTCCTCCGAAGGAAACATTTCGATGAGCGGCGGCACCATAAACATCACCAACTCAGGCAACGGCGCCCGGTATAAGAATGCATCGGGAGTATATGTCGCTTATGTCCCCACCTGCTTTTCAGCTGACGGAAACATAACGCTTACCGGCGGATCGGTTACAACCTCATGCTCGGGTGCAGGCGGAAGGGGAATCACGGCTGACGGCACACTCACCGTGGGAGCCACTTCAACCACCCCAACCCTGAATGTAACAACAACCGGATCGAGTGTTTATATTTCAGGTTCGGGCAATAACTCCGAATATGCCGAGCCCAAGGCTATCACTGTTGATGGCAGCATCACCTTTGAAAGCGGTAATGTTACGATTGCTTCGGCTGACGATGCTATCAAATCAAAAACATCCTCCACTTTCAATAATGCCACGATAACCATTAACAACTGCGTTGAAGGTCTTGAAGCGCCTTATATCACCATAAACGGCGGCGTTGTGAACGCTAAATCATCGGACGACTGTATTAATGCAACCTTCGGAAACGGCGGCGAATACGATGACGGCAGTTTACTGAAGGTCACCGGTGGTACACTGATAGCTAATGCATCGGGCAACGACTGCCTCGACAGCAATGGAAGTATGCTGTTTACAGGAGGCCTGGTAATAGGCCATGGCCCACAGTCAGCGCCTGAAGTCGGGATGGATTTTAACGGCACATGCAAGGTGAACGGCGGTTTCCTGGTTGTTTCGGGCACTAATTCAAACATGACCGAACCACCGAGCAGTTCATCTACCCAGCGTTGTGTTATTGCCAAAACAAACAGTCCGCTCTCGTCGGGTACGCTGTTCCATGTGCAGGATGCTTCGGGCAACGACATCGTTACTTTTCAGCCTGTCAGGAGTTATTACAATGTAATCTTTTCCTCTTCATCGCTTCTCAATGGCGGAAGTTATTCGATTTACACCGGCGGCTCCAGCACCGGCACCAACAACAACGGGCTTTATACCGGCGGAACATATTCGGGAGGAACATTAAAAAAGACTTTCACCATCAGCAATATCATTACTTCAGTTACATTTTAGCTGAACACAGGCAACTGGCCGGAAAGGATCTCTGTAAAGGAAACAGTTCAGGCGATATAATGATTTTTGCGTATTCTGAGACTTCTATGAGTTCTTTGTGTGACTGTTCTGAAATGATGTTACAAAAAGTTCCACTAAGGAAAGCACAAAGTTGCATAAAGAGAAGCCGGCTGAATTAAATTTTCAATGTAGCCTCTGATAATCTTTGGTCTCGTGTTCCATATCACCCAGGTGAAGGTCCAGAGCCTTGACGGATATCCATATCTCATAGATTGAAACACCCAGCGAGGCAATCATCGCAATAAGCCCGGCACCGAAAACCCAGATCGCAATCACTTGGAAGCCAACAAAAATCAGGAACATGGTCACGACACAAAGGAAGAGGCTTGCAACACCCAGGATTTGCATATTCCGGGTAAGGTAAAGCCGCTTACGGATGTTCGCTATTTGTCCCATAAGCAGGTCATTAGGATTTTCTTTGAATTTCTCATGCAAACCCCTTATCAGGCTGGCATAACTAAGAAAGCGGTTGGTATAGGCAAGCAATATCAGCGAGATAGCTGAAAATAGCAGTGCCGGTGTTGTGAGGGTGATTTGTTCCTGCATATATGTATGATTTGATTTCTGCCACAGTAGATTTCAACGGTAAAGATAGCAACAGTTTATACAGAATGTTCAATATTTCAGTGTTTGACAACCCCTACCAGCCTTATTTAAAGCCTCTAATAATGAGACTTTATGATTGACTTTAGCGAACCCTCCTGTATTTTGTTCTATCTCAAATTAGCGGTGTATTCAAACACTTTTCTATATTTACGCAAAAATCACCCGTTATATGCCGGCTCTCAGGTCAATCGTTTTATCAACAGCGCTTATCCTTGCATTCTCCTTTCTGAGGCATTATATCCTGAAAAGCCTGCCTGAAAGGAGATACACTTCACCGGATGCTACCGCATTTTCACAGATCAAACTGGCCGGGGTTCTCCTTTTCGGGATCATTCCCTGGGCTGCCCTGTACTATACTGATGCCGACATGATGAATTTCGGCCTGTCATCGGGTGACAGTGCCAGTTTCTGGTACTTATTCATTCTCATACCCATGCTGATCGTGGCTTTGCAGATTTTTCTGCCAACGAGCAAGGAAGTTCTTGGCCGCTACCCCGACTTAAGCCCCGTGCAATGGTCGGGTGGATCCGTGTTGCTGCTGCTCATGGGTTGGTTGCTGTATACTGCCGCCTACGAACTGCTGTTCAGGGGAGTATTGTTCTTCTCATGCTACCGTGAGTACGGGCTGGCTGCCGGAGTAATCATCAACATTGCCTTTTATTCTCTCGCCCATATCCCCAAAGGCATGCAGGAAACGCTTGGAGCAATACCTTTCGGACTGCTGCTCTGCTTTATTTCGTATCTCACCGGCTCGGTTTATATGGCGTTTGTGGTTCATGTAACGCTGGCGCTTTCAACGCAGGTTGTGACCTTACGGCGGCGGGGGCTTCTGGGGCAGAGGGGTAGTGCTTAGTGCGCAGAAGCAGGGAGCGTTTAAAGTTTCAGGTTTAAGGTTTCAAGCCTTTCGTTTCCCGTTTTTCCCACCCCCCCGGTAACTACCTGAGCTTGCTTCGCTCCCGATTGCATCGGGATCTCGCAAAGTAGCGGTTTCCATTA
>DAONEL010000144.1:0-5827 GCA_035403045.1 Bacteroidales bacterium | reverse complement strand
ATTGCAGCGAAGGCAGAGAGAGTTTGAGAGTTTGAATTCCGATTGCAATTGAGATTGAGAGTTATTTCAGGACAGGCATTGGAGTAGTACCGGTCACCATCACCACGTTTCCATTTAAATCACAATACAAATTGTTAAGAGCCGGCGGCAAACCGGCTTTTTGTATTTTTATAGCTGAAATTTACTGGTGATTTGAGCATTTACTGATGGACAGCAAATTTATTACACAAATAGCTAATGAACTTGGAATAAGAGAGTTCCAGGTGCTGAATACAATCAACCTGTTGAAAGACGGCGCTACGGTACCGTTTATTGCCCGTTATCGTAAAGAGATGACAGGCAGCCTCGATGAAGTGGTGATCGCTTCAATTCGTGACAGGTATGAGCAAATCCTGGAACTTGAAAAACGCCGTGAAGCTATCATTAATTCCATAAAAGAGCAGGAAAAGCTTACCCCGGAACTGGAAAAACAAATACTGGAAGCCGGGACCATGAGCGAACTCGAGGATATTTACCTGCCTTACCGTCCCAAGCGCCGCACCCGTGCCACCATCGCCAGGGAAAAGGGTCTTGAACCCCTGGCCAATATTATTTTTGCGCAATCTAACATTGATATAGGAGTTAAAGCCACTGCATTTCTCGATCCTGAAAAAGATGTAAAAACCGTTGAAGATGCCCTTTCCGGAGCGCGTGATATCATTGCCGAATGGGTGAATGAAGATAAAGGCAGCCGTGAAAGAGTGCGTAACCTCTTTTCCCGCAAGGCTTCCATCACTTCAAGGGCTATAAGGGGCAAAGAACTTGAAGGCATCAAATATGAATCCTATTTCGACTGGAATGAGTCGCTGCTGAAAGCCCCGTCGCACAGGTTGCTGGCAATGTTTCGCGGTGAAAACGAAGGCTTTCTGAAGGTATCTATCGAGCCCGGCGAGGAAGAAGCCCTGGAACTGCTCAACCGCAAGTTCATCAGGGCCAGGAATGCCGCTGCGGGCCAGGTGGAACTGGCGGTTAAAGATTCGTATAAAAGATTATTGCAGCCTTCGATGGAGACTGAATTCCGGCAGGCTGCGAAGGAAAAAGCCGACCAGGAAGCTATCCGGGTGTTTGCCGAAAATCTCAGGCAGTTGCTGCTTGCCCCGCCATTAGGTCAGAAAAACGTGCTGGCCATCGACCCCGGCTTTCGCACGGGATGTAAGGTTGTGGTGATCGACAGGCAGGGCAGGCTGCTTCACAACGAGACCATTTATCCCCACCCGCCCCAGAACGACACCAAACAAGCTTCCGCGAAAATTCAGACTCTTGTAAAAGCTTACAAAATAGAAGCCATTGCAATAGGCAACGGCACTGCGGGCCGCGAGACCGAGAATTTCGTCAAAAGGATTCCTTTCGAAACCAACATTTTAGCCCTGATGGTGAATGAAAGCGGCGCCTCGGTTTACTCAGCTTCAGCGGTTGCCCGTGAAGAGTTCCCCGAATACGATGTTACCGTCCGGGGCGCTGTTTCAATAGGCCGCCGGCTGATGGATCCCTTGTCGGAACTGGTAAAGATTGACCCAAAGTCGATAGGAGTGGGGCAGTACCAGCACGATGTGAACCAACCACTGCTCCAGAAAGGCCTAGAAGATGTGGTGATAAGCTGCGTGAACAAAGTGGGAGTGGAGCTGAACACCGCAAGCAAACACCTGCTGAGCTACGTATCAGGCATCGGCCCAGCCCTGGCTTCAAAAATTGTTGAGCATCGCGATAAAAAAGGCGTATTTCACACAAGGACAGACCTGATGGGTGTTACACGCTTTGGCGACAAAGCATTTGAGCAGGCCGCCGGATTCCTGCGGATACGTGAATCGGCGAATCCGCTCGACCGCAGTGCCGTTCATCCTGAAAGCTACCGTATCGTCGACAGCATGGCTGAAAAGCTGGGCTGCTCTGTGACAGAACTGATGAGCAGCGAGGAATTGCGCAAGAAGATCAATCTCAGGGAGTTTGTGACTCAATCTGTCGGGTTGCCGACCCTCACCGATATTATGCAGGAACTCGCCAAACCCGGCCGTGATCCCAGGGAAAAGTTCGATTTTTTTGAGTTTGACAAGAATGTGAATTCCATTGAGGATGTCCACCCGGGGATGGTACTCCCGGGCATCGTGACAAACATCACCAATTTCGGGGCATTTGTTGATATGGGTGTCCACCAGGACGGGCTGGTGCATGTGAGCCAGATCGCAAACCGCTTTGTAAAAGATCCAAACGAAGTGCTCAAACTTAACCAAAAAGTGATGGTGAAAGTGATTCAGGTAGATATAGATCGCAAACGCATTCAGCTTTCGATGAAGGATGTGGAGCAGTAAGGGATGTTTCGTGTTTGATCCCGATAGCTATCGGGATTCAAGTTTCATGTTTGAAGTTTCAGGTTAAATGTCGGGCATTGTGAGTCCTTTGTGGCAAAAACGTAATTTTGTACAATGAAAAAATCAGTCACCATATTTCTTTTCATTCTCGTCGTTAGCATATTTCAGGCAAATGCACAGCGGTTTCAGGGTGAACTTATCGCCGGGATGAATAAATCGCAGGTTGATGGCGACGAAGCTTACCGTTTTAAAAAATACGGACTCAATTTCGGGGCGGGAGTTGCCGTTCCTGTTTATAAGAACTGGTTCGCTTCCATGGAATTGCTTTACAGCGAAAAAGGAGCCTATCTGAAAGGCTATAAAAACGATACCATGGATGGTTCCTACCGTTTACACCTGAATTATCTCGAGGTACCGGTGCTTTTTTATTATACCGATAAGGAATTTATCAGTGCAGGCGCCGGCTTATCCTGGGGAAATCTCATCAAAGCATGGGAAAAGGAAAGGCGTTATGCTATTCCCGATGTTGACCTTGATACCGTTTACCGGAAAAGCGACCTGAATGCAATTGCTGATCTCAGGGTAAGGATTTATAAGAATCTGAAACTGAATGTAAGGTATGCCTATTCGATTAGAAAAATTGGTGAACGCGATGTAAGAGACAGTGAATCAGGGCAATGGATATATAATAATAAGCAATACAATAATTTCTGGACGTTCAGGCTTATATACATGATTAACGAAAAGCCGCCAGCAAATAAGAAACCAAATGCCCAACCCGACTAACCAGGCACACGACCTTATTGAGTTACTGGAACTAAAGCGCCATCCCGAAGGCGGCTGGTACCGTGAAATTTATCGCTCCGACGAAATACTGGGATTAGCTTCGTTACCCGAAAGGTTTGACATGCCGCACAATCTGGCAACTTCTATCTATTACCTGCTCGAAAGTGGCGATTTGTCGGCCTTTCACCGCATCAGGTCCGACGAAACCTGGCATTTTTACCTTGGCAGTCCTGTTAAACTTTACACCCTGCATGATGACGGCACTTTACAAAAGGTCGTTCTCGGCGATAACCCCGGGTCCGGCCATGTGTTCCAGTACACGGTTCCGCACGGAATATGGTTTGGGGCTGAAGTTACAATACCGGGATCATTTGCCCTTATGGGTTGTACGGTAAGTCCCGGTTTCGGGTTTGGCGACCTGGAATTTGCCAGGTTCAGCGAACTGCAGCAGAAATATTCCCGCTATGCTACCCTTATCAGGCGGTTGACGAGAGATTAGAATTACTTTTCAGCCTCTTTTTTCGCCTCCATATAGCGTTTGGAAGCATCCAGAAAGCCTTTCATGAGAGGGGTTGACAGCGGGCTCATCGAATCCATCCTTTCGGGATGCCACTGAACTGCCTGAAGGAAAGGATTCCCTTTCGGATTGCCGTATTCAATGGCTTCGATAATGCCGTCTTCAGCCCATGCTACAGCCCTGAAAGCGCTCGAAATATTTCTTATTGCCTGGTGATGGTTGGTGTTCACAATGCCACCGGCAGCCTTGGTGATGTGATACAGATTTGATGCCGTGTCCACCTTCACAACATGGTTACAGTCCTTGTAATCCTCACAGCGATGGATAACATTGGAAGGCTTGTCAGCCGGGATATCAACAATGAGTGATCCGCCCATGGCAACATTCAGTATCTGCTGCCCGCGGCAAACACCCAGGATGGGCATTTTCAGCTTCATGGCTTTGCGGATCAGTGCATACTCGAGTGTATCACGCGAGGGATTCATTTCACAGCGTGAACTATCGGCAGCACTGCCATATCGTGCAGGGTTAACATCTTCACCACCGGTGAGCAAAAGCCCGTCGCAGGTTTCGAGCAGCATTTCTGCTGAATCAACCGGCATGTTTTTGAAATCGATGAGTACAGCCAGGCTGTCGGAGCGCCTGATCCAGTTTTCGTAGTTTTCGGATGAGGAAGAGAGCGCGATACGCAAAGGCTCTTCCTTTTTAGTTGAGCAGCCGGCAATAAATGTCATGGTAATGATTATAATTCCCAGGAACCTGAAAGTTTTCATCTTAATCCAGTTATTGATTATTAGTTGTAATTAATTGTATTTCAGTTTAGTAGAGTAAGTGAATCTTCTCCTTGTTTCGCCAACCGGCATCGTAACGGCTGTCGACAAAAAATATAAGCAGGTCGGCATCGTAACGGCTATCGGCAAAAAACACTTTTTTATCGGCATCGTAGCGGCTGTCCACAAAGAACCAGCGCCCCTGGTTGCCGTCGGCATCGTAGCGGCTGTCAACTTTGTAAACAAGAAGGTCGGCATCATAACGGCTGTCCACGACAAATATCTTTATATCAGCGTCGTAGCGACTGTTGCAACTGTAGATTTTTTGTGCATAAGCTCCATGCGAAACAGCCATCATGACGATTGCCAGCAGGCTGATTGTGATTATGTTTTTCATGGTGGCGAAAAATTATGTCTTTACACTGGCAAACAGCGCCGCAAAAATAATGCCTTTATCAGAATGCCAGGTAAAAATCAGCAGTCAATTGGCGGTATTCATCCGTAAAGGTTCCATCCTCATGATGGATTGTCAGCATGTTTTCTGACAGTTCGGACACTTCATGCGTAAAAGTTGCAAGAACACGATATGGCATTTTCCCGCTCTTTGAAACCACCCTGGTTAGCCGGCAGCAATGAAGTTTTACGAATAGGGCTTCGTCAAGCCATAATTGAAGGTCATCAGCAGGGAATACAAGGTGTGCTTTCCCGCCTGGTGCAAGCGCTTTTTCAATCCCTGCAAGTAATTCATTTACAGGAAGTTCTTCATCATGCCTGGCGCGGCACCTGGAAGCGTCGGGCGCTTTGAGTGATCGACGGAAATAGGGTGGATTGCTGATGACAATGTCATATTTATTCATTGTAACGGCTGCAAACTGCTGGAACGAAGCATGTATAACATTGATCCTGCCGGCCCACTGACTTTTGGCCGCATTGGCTGCCGCCAGTTCAGCACTGGTTTTATCAATTTCAACGGCATCAATCACAGCTTCGCTTTGCTGGGCCATCATGAGGGCGATAATTCCTGATCCTGTCCCGATATCCAGAACTCTGCCGGCCCCATCAATACCGGCCCACGCTCCAAGCATCACGGCATCGGTGCCGGTTTTCATGGTGGCACCTTTATCTTCCAGGCTGAAATACTTGAACCTGAACATATGGATTCGGAACTTTAGGACTTTGAGAATTGATCACTCCAGGTACATGTCGATAAGCCCTTCGGGAGCATCGATCAGGAGTTGTTTTAGCTTGCGGTCGACTTTTACAATGATCTCGTCTACCAGCGGGACCAGGATTTCTTTGTCTCCAAACTCAATTTCAAACATTGCCTGGTGAGGCAGTTCGAGTATGCGCCTCACTTTCCCGACCGGGCCTTTGCTTTTATCAATAACCTCAAAACCAACAACTTCGTG
>DAONEL010000143.1:4437-5984 GCA_035403045.1 Bacteroidales bacterium | reverse complement strand
CTGATGGGGCACATGGGAAGCGTAAAATATGTCGGGGCGATTGCCCTTGGCGGCATGATTTTCAATTTCCTTTTCTGGGGGTTCGGTTTCCTGCGCATGGGCACAAGCGGTTTCACGGCGCAGGCATACGGCCGCCGCGACCTGGGTGAAGCTTCAAATGTGCTTGTCCGTGCACTTATCACCGCTTTGGCTGGCGGATTAATTCTTATTCTGCTTCAATGGCCGGTTGCAAAAGCAGCATTTTCCATTGTCCACAGCAGCGATGAACTGGAGAATCTCGCGCATCAGTATTTCAACATCCGTATCTATGCCGCGCCGGCGACACTGTGCATATATGTTTTCACCGGTTGGTTCATAGGAATGCAGAACGCACGCCTGCCCATGATGCTGGCCGTAAGTGTCAATGTGCTGAATATTGTGTTCAGCCTGCTGTTTATCATGGTTTTCAATCTCAGGAGCGAAGGTATTGCCTGGGCAAACGTAGCAAGCCAATACGCCGGGTTGGCGCTGGGTTTATTTTTCGTAAATCTTTATGTTCCTAAGCTGCGGAAATACTTCAACCTTCAGCAGGTTTTCAACCGGAAAGCATTCGTGAATTTCCTCTCGGTGAACAAAGATATTTTCATACGGACGCTCTGCCTTATTTTTACTTTATCGTTTTTCACCACGAAATCTGCCAATTCAAGCGATACAGTGCTTGCAGTGAATACGTTGCTGTTCCAGTTCTTTTATTTCTTCAGCTATTTTGTGGACGGGTTTGCCTATGCTGCCGAGGCGCTTACAGGCCGCTATATTGGTTCGGGCAACAGAACAATGCTGGTTTCGGTGGTGAAGAGTTTATTTGTTTGGGGAGTTGGTATCGCACTGGTTTTCACCGTTGTTTATCTCGCAGCCGGGCAATTTATTCTCCGGCTCCTGACCAACAATGCTGATACACTTGCTTCGGCAAAGCCTTATCTTTTCTGGGTCGTGCTGGTTCCGCTCATCACTTTTGCAGCATTTATCTGGGATGGTATATATGTTGGTGCAACCGCATCAAAAGCCATGCGGAAAAGCATGGTCATTATTACAACAGTCATCTTTATACCGGCGTATTACCTTTTAAATCCCATAATGGGTAATAATGGTTTATGGCTCGCCATGATGCTTTTCATGGGGGCAAGGGGAATTTTCCTTTGGGTAATGTCGAAGAAGGCGGTATTCGGGAAAGTCAGAATACTATAATCAGCCCGATACAATCAAACGTCCAATATCTTCAGCTTGGCAAACCTGAGCAACAACTGTTTGGTTCCTACAACATCAAACTGCACTGAGGCCTTTTTATTCGGGCCGGCGCCTTCCACATTCAATACCCGTCCTTTGCCAAAGGTAGCGTGTTCCACTATCATGCCTTTCTCTATCTTTTCATAATCGTCGCTGCCATTTCCACCTGGTGCAACGCTTCCGGCCTGTCCTAGTCCAGCGACCTTTTTAAAGTTCCTACCCAGTTGAGCCGGATCTTTCTTCGCGACATAAGTTTCAGGTTTTTCATTGAATGACCGGGGCGG
>DAONEL010000143.1:0-4337 GCA_035403045.1 Bacteroidales bacterium | reverse complement strand
AAACATATGGAAATTCCAGCCCTTTGGCCTGGTGAATGGTCATGAGCGAAACACGGTCGATGTCGTTGGGATCATCAGTGTCCTGATCGGTGAGCAGTGCAACTTCCTGCAGGAACTCATCAAGATATCTTACAGGAATAGTTTCTTCTTCAGGGCCGGGTTCCCTTTCGGTGAAATCCTGCACGGCATTGAGCAGGGCTTCCAGGTTATCGACTCTCCCTTGTCCTTCGATGGTTTCGTCTGACGACAATTCCCGCACGATTCCCGAAGCCTTAGAAATATGTTCGGCAAGGTCAAAAGCATTACGGCTGCGTAACTGCACTCCGAATGATTTTATAAGTGTGACAAAACCGTCGATGGCAGCAGCGGTTTTCCCGGCTACTCCGAGGTTAAATTTTGATGCCTTTTCAAGAACCTGCCATAATGATAAATCGTTTTCGCCAGCAGCAACGGCCACTTTCTGCATGGTTGTGTCACCGATGCCTCTGTGCGGATAATTGATGACACGGCGCAACGCTTCCTCATCAGCGGGATTTACGGCCAGCCTGAAGTAGGCCAGCATGTCCTTCACTTCCTTACGGTCGTAAAACGACATTCCACCATAGATCCTGTAAGGAATATTCAGCCGCCTGAGGGCTTCTTCGATAGCCCGCGACTGGGCATTGGTACGGTACAACACAGCAAATGCATCATTGTGCAGCTGGTTGTTCATCTTGGTTTCAAAAATCGCATTGGCAACCAGGGTGCCTTCTTCGCTGTCAGTGGCCGCTTTGATCAGTTTTATCGCCTGGCCATCTTCATTCTCCGTCCACACTCTTTTTTGAATCTGATCCTTATTGTTGGCGATGATGCTGTTGGCGGCATTCACGATCATCTTGGTGGAACGGTAATTCTGTTCCAGTTTATAAAGCTGGTATTCAGGGTAATCGTTCTTAAAATTCAGGATATTCTGAATGTTGGCTCCGCGAAAAGCATAAATGCTCTGGGCGTCATCACCAACAACGCAAATATTTTCGAACCGTGATGCGAGCCTTTTAACGATCAGGTACTGAGAATAGTTTGTGTCCTGGTATTCATCAACGAGTATGTGGCGAAACTTGTCCTGGTACTTGTAGAGGATTTCTGCATGGTCGCGCAGGAGAAGATTCGTGTTGAAGAGCAGGTCGTCGAAGTCCATGGCTCCTGCCCTGAACATGCGGTTCTGGTAGATGGTGAAAATGTGCCCGGTCCGTTCTTTTCCTGCTGTTTTATCCTGGTCGAGAAGGTCGGGATTGTTGTTGTAATCAATGTGTGAGATGAGGTTTGACTTTGCCGCTGATATGCGCCCCAGCAAATAACCGGTCTGGTAAACTTTTGGGTCGAGGTCCAGTTCCCTGACGATATTTTTCAGAAGGCTTTTGCTGTCGTCGGTATCGTAAATTGTATAATTGGGAGAGTAGCCGAGCAGGTGTCCGTCGATGCGCAGAATACGGGCAAATACGCTGTGGAATGTGCCCATCCACACATTGCGAGCTTCGGCACCGACCAGGTTAATGATTCGCTCCTTCATTTCCCTGGCTGCCTTATTGGTAAAGGTAAGGCAAAGAATATTGAACGGATCGGCACCTTTTTCAATGAGGTAGGCTACCCGGTAAGTTAATGCACGGGTTTTCCCGGCTCCGGCTCCGGCAATTACCATCACAGGTCCATCGGTGCAAACGACGGCTTTTCGCTGCTCTTCGTTAAGTTCGTCCAGAAGATTTCGGCTCACGTAGTATTTGATTACTTTGCAAAAATAGGATTATTGCTTATTGCGGAAGAGTTAAATTATTAACAGGGCATCCGCCACCTGGCACCTGGCACTTGGCACCCGGCACCTGGCACCTGGCACTTGGAACCCGGCACCTGGCACCTGGCACCCGAAACCCTGTACTTTAGCTTTTTACCGACCTTATTCCCGCGTTTGCCGATTTTGGCTAATTTACCGGCTTTTAACTACCGTACATTTGCAGCATCAATTAAAACAAAGAAACAATGGAAAACAATCAATACAATTACGACGATAAAAGCCGCAGGCACAATCGTGATATGTTCCGTCCCAAAAGTCTGATTTTCGGATTGCTGGTTATTACAGCAGGACTTTTACTGATGGCAAAGAACACCGGATTTCTCACACCCGAAGTCAGTCATATCGTGTTTTCGTGGGAAATGCTTCTCATAGCCATAGGGTTGGTTAATCTTTTCAGTCACAGGTCTATTATATCAGGATTGATCCTGATCCTTATCGGCGGCTTCTTCCTGCTGGTCGATTTCTACAACCTTCCTTTCAATTTCTGGAACCTGCTCTGGCCAGTCCTGATTATACTTGTAGGTTTAAGCATGATCTTCGGATTCTCAAGAGCTTGCCGGTATCAAAATTCGAAAAACAGCGGTACTTCCAGTGAAAATTTTTTTGAAGATATAGCTGTATTTGGCGGAGGCGAGCGTAAGGTTGTGTCAAATTCATTCGAAGGAGCAAAAATGGTAGCTGTATTCGGTGGCTCAAAAATTGATCTCACAAGGTGTACCCTTGCTCCCGGTCAGCCAGTGATCGAATTGGTGGCCGTTTTTGGAGGGTCAACGCTCATAATTCCTGCCGACTGGAATGTTAAAATCGAAGTCTTCAACATCTTCGGGGGCTATGCCGATAAAAGAATGCCTTCACAGGTTGATCCATCCAAGACACTTGTTATAAAAGGTGTGACGATTTTTGGCGGCGGCGAGATCAAGAGCTATTAAAATGATAAATGTAAAATGATGATTAACAAATGATAAAGTGAAGTTCCGTTTGAATTGAGATTTGTTAATTTACATTCAGTATTTCCAGCAACCATTAACCATTTTCCAATCAACCGTTAACCACACCCTACCCATGCTCAGCCGCCTTTTCACACGAAACTTATGGCTGTCATATATACTCACCTGGATTCTCATTGCAGCAATCCAGGTTTTACTGCTTAACCGCGCATACGACATCCACCTTGAGATGGCGCTTCTTGATAGCATTGTTTTTAATGTTGTATTTGCTATTGTCGGTTTCGGTTTATGGAATATGGTGAGGTTTTCGGATAAGCAGAAGCAGAGCCAGCTTGGGCTGATATCATATCACCTTGCCGGAATTGCATTCACAATCCTGTTCTGGCTTGGCTCGAGTTATTTGATTCTTAACGCAATACTGGGGAATTATACCTCTTACATCGTATTTCTGACCAATTCCCTTGTCGTTAGAATTCTGGAAGGAGTATTCCTCTACCTGCTGCTGATTTTTCTCTTCTATCTGCTGATAAGCTACACTGAATTGAAAGAGCGCGTTGAGCGTGAAACCATGCTTACCGCTTCACTGCGGGAAGCCGAGCTTAACCTGTTGCGTTCGCAGATCAGGCCGCATTTTCTGTTTAACAGTCTCAATTCGGTAAGTGCCCTTACCATGACCGATCCTGCCAAAGCACAGGAAATGGTGATCAAACTTGCTGAATTTATGCGCTATTCGCTGAACATTTCTGGTGAAGCCACGAGCACTTTCGAGCAGGAGTTGCATCATGCAGGGCTCTACCTGGATATTGAAAAGGTTCGTTTCAGCGACCGGCTGATCCTTACGAAAAAAATTAATGAAGGCTGCTCGGAACGCATGGTACCTGCCATGATTCTGCAGCCACTGCTCGAAAATGCCGTGAAGCATGGTGTTTATACTATGCCCGGCCCGGCAAAAGTTGACCTCACGGTTAAGTGCAACCCCGAATACATCGAGGTGGTCATTGGCAATGATTTTGATCCGGATGCCGCTCCCCGCAAGGGTACCGGCACCGGCCTGAGCAATGTCGATAAAAGACTTGCCGCTTTGTATCACCGCACTGACCTGCTGAAGGTGATCAAAAATGAAAGATACTTTGAGGTGAACCTCAAAATACCCTTATCGTAATGATAATAAAACAGTTACGCAAATGAAAGTGAAGGCAATTATTATAGACGACGAGCCTCTGGCACGTGAAATTGTAAGGAAATATCTGCAGGCTAATGATAACTTCGAAGTAGTTGAGGAGTGCGGCGATGGATTTCAGGCACTTAAAGCCATTCGTGAACAGAAGCCGGATCTCATATTCCTGGATATCCAGATGCCAAAACTCGACGGTTTTGAACTGCTGGAGGTGCTCGAAGAAAAGCCCGAAATAATATTTGCAACGGCTTACGACCATTATGCTATCAAAGCCTTTGAAATGAACGCGGTTGATTACCTGCTAAAACCTTTTCACAAGGAACGCTTTGACGGAGCCGTTGCCAAAGCCCTGAAACGGATTGAGACTAAGGCAGTATCTCCTGCA
>DAONEL010000142.1:0-5988 GCA_035403045.1 Bacteroidales bacterium | reverse complement strand
CACCAGGGCGACATTAACTGGAAGAAGGTTAAGTCGATGGTATCAAATGACCGACGGGTAAGTTTCGCATTTATCAAAGCTACTGAAGGCATTACACGACAGGACAAGCATTTCAGTAAAAACTGGAAAGAAAGCAGATCTGCAGGTATCATACGTGGCGCCTATCATTTTTATTACCCTTCGCGGGATGCGCGCAAGCAAGCCGACAATTTTATCAAACAAGTGAAGCTTGAACCTGGCGACCTGCCTCCTGTTGTGGATATTGAGCACAGCAATGGTAAGAGCAAAAAGCAGATCTGTGAAGGGTTGAAGACATTCATGGATATCCTTGAAAAGCACTATAACACATCTCCAGTCCTGTACACGAATATTTCATTCTACTACACCTACCTGGCCGACGACTTCAGGAACTACACCGTTTGGATTTCGGGCTATCATGGCGAAGACCGGTTTAAGGAAAAATTCACTGAGGCATGGCACTTCTGGCAATACAGCGAAAACGGGCGCATTGACGGCATTAAAGGAGAAGTAGATTGTAATGTATTTAAAGGAAGCGAGGAAGACCTGGAAAAACTATGTGTCAGGAAATAAAAAAGGCTCCCCGTCGGAAGCCTGTATATTTCTGACTAACAACAGCTTATTCTTCGTATGCGATAGTATCATCGCCAAAGCTTATGCCTACACCGCGGGCGGTTTTGATAAGCGCTGTATCGAGAGTTACCAGGTTGGGTTTCTGAATTGCATCTTCTAAGGTAACACTTGTAATATAAGGATGGCGATATGAAACCATGCGGCCGAATTCGCCATTAAGAACCAGTTCCATGGCTTTTACACCGAACTGCGTTGCCAGCACTCGGTCGTATGCAATAGGAATGCCTCCACGCTGCAAATGACCGAGAACAGTAACACGTATATCATGTTCGCATCCTGCTTGTTTCAGGTCTTCGGCAAGTTTAAAACCAATACCGCCAAGCCTTACATTCTCATAACCAACTTCTGCAGCTTTTTGTCCAACAGTAGTACCGTCCTTTGGCTTAGCACCTTCGGCCACCACTACAATGGCAAAACCGCGATCGCGGTGAAAACGTGCGTCAATCTTGCTTTTCACGATGCCCAGATCATAGGGAATTTCGGGAATGAGACAAACCTCAGCACCGCCGGCAACTGCCGAATTAAGGGCAATCCAGCCTGCATCGCGGCCCATCACTTCAAGAATAAACACCCTGTTGTGACTGGCGGCTGTGGTAACAAGCTTATCAACAGCCGAAGTAGCCTCCTGTATGGCTGTCTGGAATCCGAATGTTGAGTCGGTGGCCGAAAGGTCGTTATCAATTGTTTTTGGAACACCGATGATATTAAGCCCTTTTTCAAAAAGTCGCTGCGAAATACGTTGGGAACCATCGCCACCAATGTTAATTACTGCGTCAATGCCGAGGTATTGAATTTTCCTGATCATTTCATCCGAACGGTCAATATATTCCCATTCGCCGTTATGTTTTTTCACAGGCCAGGCAAAAGGGCCTCCTTTATTGGTTGTTTCGATTATTGATCCTCCGCGGTAGTGAATTCCTGCTACTTTAGACTCGTCGAGCATTATCAGCTCAGTAGGCTCATTAAGGATACCATCAAAGGCTTTAATACATCCAAGCACCTCCCATCCTGATTCCTGCGACGCACGTTTTACGATAGCTCTTATTACAGCGTTAAGCCCGGGGCAATCGCCGCCGCCGGTTAAAACCATTACTCTTTTCATATGGGTTAAATATCTTTTATCTTATTGATTGACAAGCAGATGAATTTGTAATTCAGCTTTCGATTTTGCGGTGCAAAGGTACAATTTTTCTTAGTTGAAATAGTATTAATTAAATCTATCGGCCAGAGCGAGAAGAAAATATCTCTAAACAAAAAAAATATATTTTACCGATACGCCTTAACTTATTGTCATATAGATAATTATATCGGTTATAAAGTTAATTGTCTGTTAAATAAATTCAGAAGTGTAACTTTTATCTCATTCCGCTGTCATATGTATGAAAACTTCAAAAAACAACAATCATGAAAAACATAATCATCACCCTCATACTGGCTGCTACCTTTACAACAGGCGCCATTGCAATGAACCCTTCAAACAATTACCTCCCGCTGTTGAGCGAGGCTTATGTGAATGACATTCCCTTTAACACCTCTGTGATCGCAGCCATCAACACCCCGGGAAGTGCAATAAACAACGCACTTGAGGTAACCGGCGAAACATATGTTAACGACATACCCTTCGACACCAGGGCCGTTGCCGAAAAAGAGAACCGCAACCTTACAGTTCTTCCGCTGCTTACTCCTGAAGATGAACCATACGCCAACGACCTGCCTTTTGATACTGCCAGCCTGGCCGAAACACTGCAGTAAACCCCATAACCCAACATATCCTCAGCGCCTCCCGGTTTAAAAACCTTCGGAGGCGCTTATTTTTTTACAGGTTGCCAGTATTCAGAAAATCGAAATAATCAGCGGCGTCTTCACCGAATATCTCAACCGATTTGCCAATAATTTTATACGTGCTGTGCTGCCCTGAGATTCGTGAAAAATGGATTTCGTACTCTGTACCCTTTTCATCAAGCATCAACACTTTAGCCAGGTTGGCATTGCGGTCTGATACCAGTTTTTTATTACAAAACGGGCAGAAGAAATCGACCAGTTCACCTTTACCAATTTCAAAATCAGGATGCTTGACAACCGTGTAATCACCCAACTGCGGATGCAGCAGTATCAGGCCTTCCTTCCCTGAACGATTGCGTGTCGAAAACACAAGGTTTTCACCTACATTCAGGTAGTTGCGACATTTTGGGCAAAGAAAATTGGTATTCATAACGATAAGTTTAGGCACATTAAAGTTACAACATCAGAGGCAGTGTTATCAAGAGAAAGCTCTGCTTAAAATCAAATAGCTACCTTTGCCGGTATTAAGCAGTCATCATGATTTCAGGAAAAGAATTTGCACTGGTGTTTGATATGGACGGAGTGATCGTGGAGAATCATGAATGGCACTTCAGGGCCTGGCTGGAGTATTGCCGCCGCCATGGATTACAGCTTTCGGAGGAAGAGTTTTATACCAGGATTTTTGGAGGCACCAACCATGACCTGCTGATCCGTTTGTTTGGCAACACCCTGACTGACAGTGATATTCAACGCATGGGTGAAGAGAAAGAAGCTCTTTACAGGGAAATGTACGGCCCTCATGTAGTGCCCGTTCATGGAGTTGTTGAGTTTATACGATCGGCCAAATCCGAAGGATACTCGCTTGCCCTGGCCACTTCGGCACCGGTCTCGAATGTCAGTTTCACAATCAGCCATACCGGGCTGGAAGGAATGTTTGACGTGGTTGTTGAAAGTTCACAGGTTACACATGGCAAGCCCCATCCCGAGATATACCTGAAAGCCGCTTCATTACTGCAGTTCGAACCCCGGCATTGTGTCGTCTTCGAAGATTCGCTCCCGGGCATTGAGTCAGCGGCAGCGGCTGGCTGCAAAGTGATAGGTGTGGCCACTACGCTTCCTGCTGCCCGGATTGCCCACGCCGGCCATGTTATCAATGATTTTAGCGGATACCGGGATATCATAACCAGAATAAGTGCATGGTACCCGGCAAAGTAGCCGAAAGTCGCCTTTCGCAGGAAACAAAGCAGAATTCAGTTAATTACGCAACTTAAGATTTGACGCGGCTTTGACGGCTGAATAATTATTCGTTATTTTGTGAGACAAATATCTGTACATATCAATTAACTAAACAATACATTCTCAATTCCTTACTTATGAAAATCAGGCTACTAGCTTTGATGCTGGCGTTTTTTTCGACCGGTATCATGTATGCTCAGCAGGGCAACATCAAGTTTACCGAGTACGACCTGCCCAATGGCTTGCATGTTATCCTTCACCAGGATAACACTACACCCATTGTGGCTGTTACCATTCTTTACCATGTCGGGTCAAAGAATGAAGTGGAAGGACGTACCGGGTTTACTCACTTTTTCGAACACCTTATGTTCGAAGGTTCACCCAATATTCCCCGCGGTGAATATTTTAAAATCACCCAGTCGGCAGGTGGCACGCTCAATGCAAACACTTCACAGGACCGCACATTCTACTATGAGCTCCTCCCGTCGAACCAGCTGGAGCTTGGGCTTTGGTTAGAATCGGAAAGGCTGTTTCACCTTCGCATCGACAGCATTGGCGTTGAAACACAGCGCGCCGTTGTGAAGGAAGAAAGAAAACAGTCGTATGATAACCGCCCGTATGGATCGCTGATTGAAGAAACCATGTCGCATGCATACAAAGTTCATCCTTACAAATGGACTCCCATTGGCTTCCCCCAGGACATCAACCGGGCAACATTACAGGAGTTCAAGGATTTTCACGATACTTACTATGTTCCTAACAATGCCACCTTGTCGATTGCTGGCGATATTGATCCCGAAACAACCAAAAAACTGGTAGAAAAATATTTCGGAGATATCCCCCGCGGAACAAAGCCATTATACCGTCCATCGGTTGTGGAACCACCGCAAACTGCCGAAGTCCGCGACACAGTTTATGACAACATCCAACTGCCTGCTGTTATTATAGCTTATCATATGCCGGCACAGGGCACTCCTGATTCATATGCCCTTTCGATGCTCACCACGCTACTGTCGGATGGCGAGAGTTCAAGGCTTTCGAAATCAGTCGTTGACAAGCAGCAGCTTGGCCTCCAGGTGATGGCATTCCCCTTTGCGCTGGAAGATCCGGGGCTGTTTCTCACATTTGGCCTTGTAAACATGGGTGTTTCACCCGATGTGCTTGAAAAAGCCATTCTCGATGAATTTGAGAAAGTAAAAACAGAAGAGATCGGTGACATGGAATTCAAGAAATTGCAGAATAAAACCGAAAACGACTTTGTAACCGGCAACAGCACCATGGCTGGTATTGCTGAAAACCTGGCCAACTACCGTGTTTATTTCGGCGATGCAAACCTCATCAATACCGAGATCGACCGTTATATGAAAGTAACCAAAGAAGACTTGAAACGTGTTGCCAACCAGTATCTTACAAAAGAAAACAGGGTTGTCCTCTATTATTTACCCAAGTCACAAGCCCAAAACTAACAGGAGGAAACGAAACATGAAATCGAAAATACTGTCATTTCTTTTTATCATCCTGGTTTCGTTGCCACTTGCAGCACAGGTATCGAAAAAACAAACCAGGAAAGTAACCACACCTGCCCCGGCACCCAAAGAAGTGCTTGACCGCAGCAAGCGTCCTGAGCCGGGCCCCGCTCCTATCATCAAAATAGGTGAAGCCGAATCATTTGTGTTATCCAACGGGCTTAAGGTATTTGTTGTTGAGAATCACAAAATCCCCCGCATTTCGTATCAGCTGGTACTCGATTATGATCCGGTGCTGGAAGGTGAATATGCCGGCTACGTTGACTTTGCAGGGCAACTGATGCGCACCGGAACAACTACACGTTCCAAGGATCAGATTGACGAAGCCATCGATTTTATCGGTGCACGCCTCAATACATCCTCCGACGGGCTTTCGGCATCCTGCCTTACAAGACACAACGAGGCGCTGCTGGATATCATGGCCGATATAATAAAGAATGCATCGTTCAAGCAGGATGAACTGGAAAAAATTCGCACTCAGACGCTGTCGGCTCTCGAAGCCGATAAGAATGAGCCTTCATCCATTTCGGAAAAGGTTGGAAAGAAGCTCCTGTTTGGTCAAAACCATCCATACGGCGAATCGGAAAGCGAAGCATCGGTGAAAAAAATCACGCTTGAGAAATGTGAGAATTTCTATAAAACGTATTTCAGGCCAAATATAGGTTACATGGCCATTGTCGGCGACATCACAGCCAAAGATGCACAAACTCTCATTGAGAAATATCTTGGCGGCTGGCAGCAGGGCGAAGTTCCCAAAACCAAATTCATGACCCCGAAGCCACCTGCCAAAACC
>DAONEL010000141.1:2701-6007 GCA_035403045.1 Bacteroidales bacterium | reverse complement strand
TCACATTCCTGCATGTTCCCAGCACCGAAGCATAAACTTTCATGATTTTGTCGGCTCCGATTGATTTACCGACCTGGTATATGACAGCATCATGCTGCTCGGTTTCGTTGTTGATGTAGAACCTTATCTTTTGCCCGGCTGCCACTTTGCCAGCATCTTTCTCAAAGAGGGTGAGTTCGAGCAGCAACTTGTCGTTATTAATGATCTCGAACAGCACATCCGAAGGAGAAACGTATTTGCCTATACTCACATTGACCGATCGCAGGTAACCTGAAATCGGCGCTGTTACAGGCACAGTGCGGCTTATGTTGTCAACCGTGAGTGTTGCAGGGTTCAGCCCGAGCAGCGACAGTTTCTGTTCAAGCGCTTTAAACTGGGCTTTGAGGTTTTTATATTCAGTAGAAACCTGCTGAAGGTTTTTCTGCGAGTACACATCATCCTTGTAGAGCTCCGAATGTCGCTGGTAATCCGCTTCGGCAAACTCAAGCCTGTTCCGGGTTTCGAGGTAGTTTTGCTGCAGGTCGATGAAGTCCTGGTTTTCAAGAACTGCCAGTGTCTGGCCTTTTACTACCGTGTTTCCGGGTACCAGTGAAGTGCTTCTTACGAAACCTCCCATAGGCATACAGACGGTTGCTGTGTTTTGCGGCGCTGCTGTCACCACGCCGTTGACCTTTAAAAGGCCTTTCATCGGGCGCATTTCGATGGAACCCAATTCAATACCGGCAGCTTTTTGCTGATCGTCGCGAAGTTCAACAATGTCATCAGGAAGCACCTCTTCGGTTTCGGCTTCAGTTGCCGGTGCCTTTTTGCCCGAACAGGAAACGAAAGTTGTGCCTGTGCTGATGATAATGGCCAGTGCCATAATTATGCTGTGTTTTTTCATTTTAGCTTGGTTTAGAATATTTTACCCTTGATGTATTCGAGAGAAATGACAGCCTGGTTGTACTCATCAATAGCATCGAGATACCCCTGCCTGATTTCGAGGGCGCGACCCAGGCTCAGGATGTAATCAAGGTAGTCGAGATTGCCGGCTCTATAGCTCAACGTTGATTGAGTGATGATGAGGTTTGCTTCAGGCAATGCCTGTGCTTCATAGTACTGTAAAGTGCCGCTGCATTTTGCCAGTTCATCTGTAAGCTCCCGGTAGTTGCTTTCGAGCGACTGCTTCATATAACCGGCATTGGTGCGGGCCGATTGCTCCCTGATGCCTGCTGCTTTTGTCTTTGCAGCATACGGGGCAAACCAAAGCGGTACTGAAATACCGGCCTGAACACCGGTAAAACGGTCGTCACGGCCAAAAGTGCGCGGAATATTATCAACTTCCTGCACTCCCTGCATGGTTTGACTGAAATAGCCGATTTTAATGTCGGGCAGCATGCGGCTGCTTTCAACGCGCTTTTCGGCGGCAGCCACCTCTACCTGCTGCTGAATGTACCGCAGTGATGGGTTAGCCGAGACAGGAGCCGAATCGGCCGGAGCAGAGACCGGGGAAATACATCTCAACGTATCCTGAGGTTTGCAGAGCTGCGTGGTATTTAACAGTGTCGCCAGTTTGCGCATGTTCACCATAATATCGGCGTCAACCTGCCGGAGATGGTTTTTCACTTCGAGGCTTTGCGAACGGGCGGTGATCATTTCGAGGCGGGTTGATTCACCTGTGCCGGCACGAAGTTCGGCAGCCCGGGCAAAACCGGAATAGAGGCTGTCCTGGAAAAACAACAGCTTCTGCCTGGCGTAAAGGTATGCGAGTTGCCAGTAAAGCTGCTTCACATTGGTAGCTGTTTCGAGTTCAGCCATCTGCAATTGCCATTCTGCGCTGCGGGTTCCTGCTTCAGCCAGCCGGCCCTGGTTGATATACAAAGTAGGGAAGGAGAACTCCTGCGACACAGTGAAGCTGTTGTCGCGGGTGTATGAATTGATACGCCCGTATTCTCCTTCAATAGTGGTCTTGGGAACATCCCATGATGACTTCCTGAGCGCTTTCTGCATTTCAACCGTGCCTGCTGCCGAACGCAGCGCGAGGTTGCTGTCGAGCGCCTGTTGTATGGCCTTTTGCAGCGTTATAGTCTTCACTTCCTGCGCTCCTGACAGAAACGGGACCGTTATCAACCCGATGATAAGCAGCCCTGTAACTTTGTTTTTGAATAAAGCCGGCCTGAAAATTTTCCTGAATGAATGCGTGGAGAAAATCATGTAGAAGACGGGTAAAATGACCAGTGTGAGCAGTGTGGCTGTGATCAGGCCGCCAATTACCACGGTGGCAAGCGGTTTCTGTACCTCAGCTCCTGCCGATGTTGACAATGCCATGGGCAGAAAGCCGAAGGAAGCCACGGAAGCAGTCATGATAACAGGGCGCAGCCTCGTATTCAGGCCTTTGCGAATGCGTTCAGCAATGTCGGTAATGCCTTCTTTTTCAAGCCGGTTGAATTCAGCAATCAGTACGATACCATTCAGCACGGCCACGCCGAAGAGGGCAATAAAGCCGACACCTGCCGAGATGGAGAAATTCATACCGCGCATCCAGAGGGCAAACACTCCGCCGATGGCAGCCATGGGAACTGCTGTGAAAATGAGCATCGATTGTTTGAGGGAGTTGAATGTGAAGTAGAGGATGACGAAAATGAGCAGCAAGGCTACCGGCACTGCAATTGACAGCCGTTGTTTTGCCGCTTCAAGGTTCTGGAACTGTCCGCCGTAATTGATATAATATCCGGTAGGCAGCTTAATCTCCGAGTCGATCTTCTTCTGAACTTCTGCCAGCGCTGTCTGGACGTCCCTGTTGCGAACATTAAACCCAATGGTGATGCGGCGCCGGGTATCTTCACGCGATACCTGTGCAGGCCCTGATTTTATTTGTATGTCAGCGATTTGATCAAAGCTTATCTGGCCACCTGTGGGCAGTGCGACCGAAATGTTTTTCACATCGTCGAGGCTCTGGCGGTAGTCCTTGTCGAGCCTCACCACCATGCCGAAACGTTTTTCTTCGTCGAACACAACGCCTGCCTGGCTGCCGGCAAAGGCAGCCCTTAGTATTTTGTTGACATCGTCGACCGACAACCCGTATTGTGCCAGCCGGTCGCGGTTGAATTCCACCTGCACCTGTGCCAGGCCGGTTACCTTTTCAACGTTGATGTCCTCAACACCTTCAACACCGCTGATCACTTTTTCAATTTCGCTGGAAGTTGAAGCCAGAGTATTCAGATCGTCGCCGAAAAGCTTGATGGCCACATCCTGTTTCGAACCGGTCATCAGCTCGTTAAAACGCATTTGTATGGGTTGCTGGAACTCGAATTTAACTCCTGCCAG
>DAONEL010000141.1:1399-2601 GCA_035403045.1 Bacteroidales bacterium | reverse complement strand
GTAAGTGAGAGGATGGCAGCACCTGCCAGTGCAAATGCCACTACCTGGGCCATGGGGCGGAACATTTTTCCTTCGATGCCTACCAGCGCCATGATCGGCAGGTAAACAATAAGGATGATCACCTGGCCAAAGGTGGCGGAACTCATCATACGTTTTGCCGATTCAAATACATTTTCATCCATCTGCTGTTGTGTCAGCCTTGTGATTCCGGGGTGATGATGTTTGCTCTGGAAAAGCCGGTGGACGGTGCTTTCGACAATGATCACCGCCCCATCGACAATCAACCCGAAATCGATGGCTCCCAGGCTCATGAGGTTGCCCGAAACGCCGAAAAGGTTCATCATTGAGATGGCAAAAAGCATGGAAAGCGGGATTACCGAGGCAACGATGAGCCCTGCACGCAGGTTGCCCAGCAGCAGCACGAGGATGAAGATCACAATGAGCGCTCCTTCGATAAGGTTTTTCGAAACTGTGCCGATGGCTCTGCCTACAAGGTCGGAACGGTTGAGGTAGGGTTCGATGGTGACCCCTTCAGGCAGCGATTTCTGAATGGATTTGATGCGTGTTTCAACGTCATCGATCACCCGGTGCGCGTTGGCTCCTTTGAGCATCATCACCACGCCGCCGACTGCTTCGGTGGTATCAACCACAAAAGCGCCGTAGCGGGTTGCACTGCCGTACTGAACAGTTGCCACATCGCGGATGAGCACGGGAATACCTGATTGGTTGGTACGTACCACAATTTTTTCGATGTCGCCGAGGCTTTTAACCAGCCCGATGCTGCGGATGAAATAGGCAGTGGGCTTTTTGTCGATGTAGGCGCTGCCGGTATTCTCGTTGTTTCGCTGCAGCGCATCAAAAATATCGGTGAGGGTGAGGTTCATTGCCCGCAGCCTTTCAGGGTTTACGGCGATTTCGTATTGTTTTACAAACCCGCCGTAACTGTTGATGTCGGCAACGCCGGGAGTGCCAAGCATTTCGCGGCGCACTATCCAGTCCTGGATGGTGCGAAGGTCCATGGGCGTGTACTTGTTTTCGAAGCCTTTATCCACGGCGAGCCGGTACTGGTATATTTCACCGAGGCCTGTAGAGATGGGTGCAAGTTCAATTTTAGCCAGCCCGGCAGGGATGGATTCTTCGGCTTCTTTGATGCGTTCGCTGAGTTGCTGCCGCGCCCAGTAAACATCTGTACCATCTTTGAA
>DAONEL010000141.1:0-1299 GCA_035403045.1 Bacteroidales bacterium | reverse complement strand
TCCCGCACAGGGGCAGGAAACAAAGAAACGTAAAGGTGTATTAACTCAATTTGGGCGGTTGCCAGATGGAGAGAACCGGAACAGAAGGATTGATTGTTTCGAACGGTTTGTAATCCCTGTGTGAAAAGGAAAGGCAGGCTGGAATTATTGCCGGAGACTGTTCAATCACCGGAGTGCCGCAGCAGTTGCATACACAAAAGGGTGAACACTGGTCGGCGCTGTTGTGACCGGATGTACCTGACGACTGCGACGTTTCGTGACAGAATGAATGATCTGCGGCGGGATCGTCGACACATGGAATCGTTGTAAGAAAAACGATATACAGGGATAATATGAAGGAAAACAGCTTCATAAGCGATGCAAAAATACAAAATACTCTGTATATGATGTTCCGAATGTTAGAGAAAGGCGCTTGCACTTTAAAAACAGGAGCGGGAAAGTATAAAAGAGTTATCTCTCACAAACAGGAACATGCAAATCGGATAAGGAAGGATAAAATCATGTCGCGGAGGCGTGTGCAGAGTTAAAGAAAGGATTTACAGGCTAAGCAGGAAGGTTTCACGGTTTTCAGGAGACATGTTTATTGTAATAGTTGCGATAATAATTGTATAAGATAACATAAACAATGTAAAAGGAACGATGAACAATTTAAATAATCCGATTATATTATTAATAGATCAGTCATAATATTAAATAATACTATGGAAAAATGAAAAGATAACACAGAACATGAAGATAGTAGCTATAAACATTTATATACTAATATAAAAGATGAATATAATGATATCAGACATGTATAAAAAACGACTAATAATTTATGCAATAACACGAAACAGGTATGAAATATGTTGGGCATTGTATACAATACATTGAAACATTGTATATTTGCAATAAATCACTTAACGCGAATTAAATTATGGCAACAGAAGCATTGAACCCGGTTGAACTGGTGGTAAACGAGATGAAAAGGCAAAATATGAAGGTTGGCAGGCTGGCCGACAGGATAAGGCGTGACCCCAGCAGCGTGCATATTATGCTGAAAAAGAAAAACATATCGGTTGAAAGGCTGATTGCCTGTTCGCGGGCGCTTAACCACAATTTCCTGCTGGAACTTGGCTACAAACTGCAGTATAAAAGGCCCGAAGACCCCAAACCAAACCCGCTGAACCTGACAGTGAAAAGCCTGGAAGCCGGACTGAAGGATAAAGAGGCCAGGATAACAGTGATGCAGAAGGAAATTGATGAATTAAAGCTGCAGAAACAGTTGCTCGAAACAGAACTGAACACGTTGAAGCAGGT
>DAONEL010000140.1:0-6036 GCA_035403045.1 Bacteroidales bacterium | reverse complement strand
ATTTTCGGTAGAGATTTAACAAATTTCGTGCCGTGAAAGTTCGCTACTTTTTGGCCGTAGGCTTGGGGATAATCAGGTAGATATCTTCACTGTCGCGTTTCATAAAGTATTTTTCGCGGGCGACACGCTCCATTTCAGCAGTATCGGTAGTGATTTTTTGTAATGCAACACTATCGTTAAATGTTTCTTTAAGATAAAACTCCATTTGGCGTTTATGTGCCTGCAGCTCTTTATGCAGGCGGAATTGCGAAATAAGGTTGTTTCTGTCGAGGAAGAGTATCCACACCAGGAACACGACTATAGTAAGGAAGTATTTGTCCTTGAGAAACGGTGGTATTTTATTTAAAAAATTACGAAACATAGTTTATGCTTTGAAACAGGTCTTTTTTTTCAAGTTCCGGCAATCATTCATTAAGCAATTCTGCAACTTGTTCCCGAAGTTTTGGAATGTGGCTTATCACAATACTCCATATCAGTTCATCGGAAACCCTGTCGTAACCATGAATGATCCGGTTTCTTGTTCCGATTATCTTTTCTGCGTTTTCAAGGTTGAATTCCTTATCTCTTTTGATGATTCTGTTCACCGCTTCGCCAATAATCTCAATATTACGCTCAATTGCCCGTTTGGTCCTGACATCAGTAGTAAACTCAAGGAAAATCTTTGGCTTGCTGATATAATAACTTTCTATCTCGTCGATGGATTGCAGAATATCGTAAAGCCAGGTTTTGATTTCGTTATCCATAAATTAACCTTTTTGAGTTATCTACTGACTCGCGCAAATATGGATTCCGGATGGCTTTATCTTCAACCAGATCAACCTCTCTCTTCAGCAAGTTCTCCATTGCTTTCTTGAAACCAAAGTAATAATCAGCATATTCGTCAACATTCACGTCCTTAAAATCAACCAGGCAATCAATATCGCTCGATTTATCAAAGAGTTCAGTTAACACCGAACCAAATACAAATAGTCGTGCTACCTTATACTTCTCGCACAAGATTTTTATTTTATCCAGGTTGTTATCAATGATTCCCATATTTCAAAAGTACATCTTTTTGCTTTGAATTCACTTTGAAAAGTCGTTGTCAAAGCCCAATATCGTCAGCTATCTCAGTCATGGCGGCAATGGAAAGTGCGGCAAAGTCAGCGATAGGAATTCCTATCATTTCACATTCCATAATATTTTCACGCTTGACCGAAGCAGCAAACGCCTTTTCCTTCATGCGTTTCACCACGGAGGATGGTTTAACGGAGGCCACTTTGCGGTCGGGATAAACATAAGTTGTAGCGGTGATAAGGCCTGTAATGGTTTCACCTGCTGCCAGGGCATGCTGAAAAAGCGTTGTTCGCTCCTTACCCGAGGCAACTTCGTTGTGCATTCGTATGGCATCCACGATGTCTTCGTCCATGCCCATCGCTTGCAGCAGATCAGCACCCTGCAGTCCGTGTGTGTAAGGATCGGCATTGGTGTCCTCAACATCAATGTCGTGAAGCAGGCCTGCGAGTCCCCAGGCATCCGCATCCCGACCCAGTTTCAGTGCCAGGGCCCTCATCACAGCTTCTGACGCCAGGCAATGGGCGATCATTCTTTCGTTCTTTATATGCTCATGAAGCAATTCAAGCGCTTGTTCGCGTGGCAGAATCATAATCCCGGGTTTGCTTTCTGCAAAAGTAGCAATCACCGGCATTTACTTGGTAAAATGTATGATTTGAAGATTGAATTTTATCAATCGCCGAAAAGGTTTCCGGCAAACGTTTAGTTTTCGGTAAATTTGCCCGAAAAACTTAATAGATGAAAACTTCCGGGATTGTAACGCTGCTACTCATTTTTCTCTCGTCATTCAGCTGGGCACAGGAGAGCGAACTTTATAAATTTCTCGTCTCGATACCGGGAACTGAAGTAAAAAAGGTTGACTCGTCAGCGTTTAAAGAATTTTACGTTGTTATGCTGCCTCAACTGGTTGATCATAACAATAAGAACGGGGCACAGTTTAAACAGAGAATCTATGTGGGGCACCAGGATTTCAAGCGCCCTGTTGTGATGGAAACCGAAGGGTACAGCGCCGGCAACATCAACGGATTTGTGCAAAGCGAGCCCACCCGGATTCTCAATGCTAACCAGTTATATGTTGAACATCGCTACTTTGGCGCTTCCACCCCTACCCCTCTCGACTGGAAATACCTTACTGCCGGGCAGGATGCAGGTGATTACCATTACATCAGGACGCTCTTCGGCCAGGTTTATAAAGGAAAATGGCTGGCCACCGGTGTGAGCAAAGGTGGTCAGACAGCTACCGAATACAAAGTGTATTATCCTGAAGATGTTGATGTTACAATACCCTATGTGGCACCCATAAACTACAAAAGGCTCGACAAGCGGATCGACCGTCATTTTAATACTGTGGGAACTCCTGAATGCAGAACTCATATCAGGGAAATACAGGATTACTGGATGCAGAAAAAAAAGGATCTTCTCCCGATCTACGAAGATTATTGCACCAAGGTTGGTTTTAAATTCAACCTGATGCCTGCCGAAGAAGCCTATGATTATTCGGTGCTTGAGTTCCCGTTTTCCTTCTGGCAATATTATGCCAACTGCGAAAAACTGCCTGATCTTGCATCAACCACACCCGACAAGATGGTAAAATACCTTGTCAGGATTGTATCGCCTTACTGGTACACCGATGCAGTTGAGGCTTTCAGCCCGGCCAATTACCAGTTTTACACCCAGCTGGGTTATTATGAATACAACGAAAAACCTTTCAGCAAGTACCTGAAAAACAAGGACTACCCTAATTCAGCTTTCGTGCCGAAAGGTGTCGAGATAAAGTGGGACAACTCATACATCAAAAAGCTGAAAAAGTTTATCAGGAGCAATCCGGAACACATGATATACATTTATGGCGAAGCTGATCCATGGGGAGCAACCGGCGCAAAGATCAAACCCGGCACAGGCAGCCTGAAAGAAGTACAGAAAGGCGGCACGCATGGCGCGCATATCGGTTCACTGAGTGTTGAGCAGAAGAAGGAAGTTTACAATGCCCTTTCAAAATGGCTTGGCATGGAACTTGAAGTTCCTGCTAACTAAAAATTTACTAACCTATATGGCAATGCTTTTCAGGTGGCTGTTGCGATGTGTTCTGTTTGCCTGGGAACTTCCCCAGAACATTGTCGGGCTGGCAACATACTTCAGCCTGAAGCGAAAAGGTAAAATCCTGAAAACTGAATTCGGACAGGAACGATTATTTATCGAAACGCCGCATCGCGGAGTTTCCCTTGGATTATTTATTTTCTGGACAAAACGCTCAAATCGTTTCAAAAACCTGGCAAACGACTGCAAGATGCATGAGTTCGGGCACTCGATACAGAGCCGAATACTGGGGCCGCTGTACCTGGTCATCGTGGGATTACCTTCTGCAATGCGTCATTTTTACAGCATATGGCATATTCGCAAAACCGGCACAGACTGGAACGCTTATTATGCCGGTTTCCCCGAAAAGTGGGCCGATAAACTGGGTGGGATAAAATCGTAATAAATGAAAGGTCAAACCAGCAACACCTCACAGATGTCAGGTGAAAAAGAGCTTTCGTTCGAAAACAGGTTAGCCTGGCGTAACTGGCTGAGTGCAAATGCTGCTACCGAAAAGGGCATCTGGCTGGTCCATTTTAAAAAAGCATCAGGTAAACCTTCCGTAACGAGGCAGGAGGCGCTTGAAGAGGCTCTGTGCTTCGGCTGGATAGACAGCATACTTAAAAGCATTGATGGCGACAGTTACAAGCAGAAATATACGCCCAGGGCGAGGAAAAGCCAATGGTCGGAAAGGAACAAAACGATTGTCAGGCGACTGCTGGCTGAAGGGAAGATGGCCCAACCCGGATTAGAGAGCATCTCCGGTTGGATAAACGAAGCGCCTGGTATTAAACAGGTTACAGAGAATCCATCGATTAGCTCTGCTCTTGTTTCGGCTTTGCAGGCAAACAATAAAGCCTCCGAAACGTTTAACCTTTTACCTCCGTCGCAGCAAAAAAACATCATCGGTTGGGTTGGCAGCTGCAAAAAAGAAGAAACCCTGATGCGCAGGATTGCGGAGGTGATTGCAAATCTTGAATCCGGTAAAGGCATCGGAATGAAGTAATTGACCGTTTTTCAACCAAACATAACTTATCATGGAATTTGCGGATGTGATCATGCAGCGTGAGAGCGTGAGAAATTACGACTCCATGAAGCCTGTTGACAAAGACATCCTTAAAAGGATCCTGGAAGCCGGAAGAATTGCCCCTTCGGCGGCAAATTTTCAGCCATGGCATTTCTACCTGGTGTCGTCGTACACTATGCTGGAAAAAGTAAGGCGTTGTTACGACAGGTCCTGGATGTATGATGCTCCCCACATACTCATAGTAGCAGGCAATCGCAGGGAAGCATGGCGCCGCCCCGACGGATACAACAGCCTTGAAACCGATCTCACAATTGCCATGACACATATGATTCTTGCAGCTACTAACGAAGGCGTTGCCACTTGCTGGATTGCCCATTTCGATTATCAGCGTTTGCGTGAAGCGCTGGAGCTGAAAAGCTATGAGGAAGTCTTTGCCATCACTCCTTTGGGTTATCCCCGCCAGGAATTTGTGAAGAAAGGGATGAAAAACCGTAAAGCACTGGGCGAAGTCGCCATTTATCTCTGACCTTAGCTATCAAGCTTCCCAGCCCTGATGAACTTTATGCCTTCGATGATAAAGTAAACCGCCGAAGCCAGCAACGATAACCCGAGCGAAATGAAGAATGTGCCTTTATAAAGTTCAGGAATTACACTCCAGTGGCTAACAAGTATGCCGGCAGTGATCATAAACGACATCAGCACGTAACCACGCAGGTCAAAAAAGCCGAAAACGCAAGGCCGCCTCTGTTTGTGATTGATAATCCGGCTGACATATTTCCGGCTTACTTTCCTGAAAACCAGTACAAAAAACGGAATAAAACCTGCAAATCCTATCAGGTAGTTCACCCATTGGTGCAGTGCCTCGCGCTCAATCTCCCTGATTCCAAGTTTTAAAATGCGGTATGAGGCAAAGGCCCAAACTGAAGCGCCCACGATGATCAGCACAATTTTGGGAACTCCCGGTTTTAGTTTGAGCAGGTATTTATGGAGAATATCAGATGTTTTCATGCTTCACTTGTTTGATCTTCTTGTGTTGTATCAGCTTCATCTGCAGGTAGTTCAAGAAAGCTTTCAGACTTAGGGTTGAATGCCGATGCCAGCTGATGTTGTTTTATCCGCTTCATGCCGGTTACGAGCAAAACGATCATCAAGGGAACAAACGTCAGTAAGAGCCAGGGATTCTGCGAATAGAGAATAAAATCGTACAGGCCATGGAAAAACCAGGGCAAAGCAATCGCCTTCAGCAGGTTTTTACTTTTTGCGCCCTGCACAAAGCGGGCAAGTCCGAAATAGTATCCCATGATCATGCCGAAGAAAGCATGGGCCGGCACGGCGGTGAATGCCCGCAGCAAACCTACCTGCATCCCGCCGCGGAAAACATACAATACATTCTCGAGGGCAGCAAAACCCAGCGAAACTGCTACAGAATATACAATCCCATCGTACCTTTCGTTGAAGTTCCTGTTGCGGAAAAACAACAGGTACACCATCAGGAATTTAAGGAGTTCCTCCGTTGCACCTGCAACGACAAAACCTGTGTAAAGAGCACCGGGAATCAGTCCCCGGGATTCAGGCAACCGGCCAAGGCCTTCTTCAATGAAAGCTGCCGGTATCAGTATTATCGCACCGGCTGCAAGCCCTTTCAGGACAAGCCGGAGTGGCTCCTTTTCGTACTTATCGCGTATATAAACGTACGCAAGAATGATAATGACCGGGGCAAGCGAAAGCACAAGAAGGCTCATTGTTTATTGATTTTTGCAGTTAAATTTTGTATTGAATTTCTTCAAACACTGGGCTACAATTCCAGGTGCTTCTTCAGAGGATATCATGTATCAGCTTTCTGATACAAATGTAGACATCTGTTCCCAAGGAAAGGTTGA
>DAONEL010000139.1:4292-6090 GCA_035403045.1 Bacteroidales bacterium | reverse complement strand
CAGGTGGCGACAACTGGGGAACACAGGTAGCGATGACTGATGCCACCCTTGCTGGGGATGGCCTGGGAGCCAGCCCTCTAAAAATAGCCCAACAGGGTGCAGCAAGCGGGCAGGTGCTCAAATGGAACGGCACCAGCTGGCTGCCTGCTGACGACCAGGGAAGTGCGGGCAGCAATCCTACCGGCCCTGCCGGTGGCGACCTCAGCGGTACTTATCCTAATCCTTCGATAGGAGATGGAAAAGTAACAACGGCTAAAATTGCATCATCTGCCATAACAGATACTAAACTTGCCGACAATGCAGTTACTTCTTCAAAAATTGCTGACGGAGCGGTTAACGCTTCCGAAATTGCCAACAATGCCGTGACCATTGCCAAACTCCCGGCAGGAGCTACAGGTACTACTTATTTAAGAGGTGATGGAACATGGGCCACTCCTTCAGGCGGAGGCAGTAATCCAACCGGTCCGGCCGGCGGTGACCTCAGCGGAACATATCCTAACCCGACTGTGGCTGCCAATGCTATTACATCAGCTAAATTAGCCGATGGAACAATTGCTACGATAGATATTGCCGATGGGGCAATTAATTCGGGCAAAATGGCTGACGGCTCGGTAAACTCTGCCAAAATAGATGACGGTTCAGTAGCAACAGCTGACATTGCAGATAATGCAGTAACAATGTCGAAAATTGCACTTGCTGCTATAAATACACCAAGGCTTACTGACAATAGTGTAACCAGCGATAAAATAGCTATGGGTGAAGTCAACACTTCTGATATAGCCAACAATGCCGTAACCATTGCCAAACTGCCGGCAGGAGCTACTGCATCCACTTATCTAAGGGGTGACGGAACCTGGGCGACACCTTCGGGCGGAGGCGGAACACCGGGGGGAAGCAATGGTAATGTCCAGTTCAATAACAACGGGACATTTGGCGGTGATGCTCTTTTAAACTGGGATAATACCAATAAAAGGCTGGTGGTTGATAACCTTAAGATTTCTCATGGCGGCGGAAGTGTTTTTTCAAATACTGCGGTAGGGAATGATGCATTACCAGCAAATACAAGCGGAGGAACCAACAACAGTGCTTATGGCAACCATGCCCTTTTCTCAAATACTACCGGTGATAATAATACGGCGATCGGTGCTTCTGCATTGGCTGATAATACTTCCGGCATCAACAATACAGCCATCGGGTATTCATCCCTGAGCGATAATACTGCCGGTGAAAATACTGCCATAGGTGCTTTTGCATTAAGTTACAATACATCCGGAACAAAAAATACAGCAGTAGGTGCCGGTTCCCTTTTCAACAATTCTACAGGAAATGAGAATACAGCATTAGGAACCTCGGCATTAACTTCAAATACAACAGGTTCGTTTAATACAGCAATTGCTGCAGGATCACTCGCTTCGAATTCTGTCGGTGAAAAGAATACTGCATTAGGATACCAGACATTATATAACAATACCAGCGGATCCAATAATACGGCATTGGGTTATCAGGTGTTACTTGCAAATTCAACAGGTCACAGCAATACTGCTGCGGGATATCTGGCTCTTAAAACCAATTCAACCGGATTCTCAAATACTGCTTTTGGCAACAGGGCCCTGGCAGTAACAACAACCGGTTCAGATAACACAGCTATTGGCGACAGCGCTTTATCTGGCAATACAACCGGCATTATGAATACAGGCCTTGGAGCAAATGCACTAAAAAATAATACAACCGGTACTCACAATACTGCAGTGGGCTTTAATACATTGGTTTTGAACAATGATGGTGACAGAAACACAGC
>DAONEL010000139.1:1879-4192 GCA_035403045.1 Bacteroidales bacterium | reverse complement strand
GCAGTTGGTCGTGCCGCACTGGGAAGCACCACATCGGGTGACGATAACTCGGCTTCAGGTTTTGAAGCTATGTATTCCAACACTACCGGAGCTGAAAACGCTGCATTTGGCCATAGTGCATTGCGATCAAATACAGCAGGCGGATTTAGTTGTGCCTTTGGCAAGAACGCTTTGTACAATAATACAATCGGGACTGAAAATACGGCCATCGGTTTCAACTCGTTATACAACAATAAAACAGGTGCCAACAATACAGCTCTTGGTGATGGTGCAGGATATGGTGGCACTGATATCAATTTCACACAGTGTTCGTTTATCGGGGCAAATTCAAATCTCTCGACAGCCCGAAGCAATGTTACCATGCTGGGATATGGTATTCTTAACGGACAATGTACCGCTGATAATCAGGTATTGCTAGGGAATACGGCAGTAACCCAAATACGAGCTCAGGTAAGCAGCATTACCACATATTCTGATGGACGATTCAAAACCAATGTGAAGGAGAATGTAGCCGGTCTGGATTTTATTTTGAAACTTAAACCGGTTACCTATAACCAGAAACCTTCGGAATTGCATAAAATCTGGGGAACACCTGCTGACCAGTTGCGTGACATCGACCATAGTGAAATTGAAAGGCAAAGGTTTATTGGCTTCATTGCTCAGGATGTTGAATCAGCAGCAAGAGAATCAGGTTTTGATTTCCCGGGCATTGATGTACCAGCTGCTTCCAATGAGGCTTATGCACTGAGATATGCTGATTTTATCATGCCGCTGGTTAAAGCCGTTCAGGAACAGCAAACAATAATTGAAAACCAACAAGCTGCAATTGATCAGCTGTTGAAAAGAGTCGAATTGCTTGAACAAAAAGTGGAGTGATTTTGCCCAAAGATTATTTAATAAAATCTACAATTTCACAATCCCTGCTCTTATTGCAAACTTAATTAACTCGGCCAGCGAATGCAGGCCGAGTTTTTCCATGATGGTATTGCGGTGGGTTTCAACGGTGCGGGGGCTGAGGCTGAGGCGAGCAGCAGTTTCCTTATAACTAAGGCCGTCGCCAAAACAGGCAATCACTTCTTTTTCGCGCGCGGTAAGCATTATTTCTTCCTTACCGGTAACCTGCGATGCTTTGTTGAGGTAGCTCCTGAAAATTACTGAAGCAATCCGTTCGCCAAAATATTCGTCGCCGGCTGCCACGCATCGTATAGCTCTGATCAGTTCTTCACCCGAAGCCTCCTTCGATACATAGCCTTTTACCCCGGCATGCAATGCCCTTATTATGGTGACTTCGTCGGTATTTGACGTAAGTACCAGTATTTTTAAACCGGGCATTCGTTCGCGGAGTTTTTCGGCCATGGTAATACCGTCCATACCGGGCATCATCAGGTCGAGAAGAAGTACATCGGGCTCCAGCCCTTTTATTTTTGACAACATGGTTTCGGCATCGGGCGCCTCTCCCACTACGCTGATATCACTAATTCCAATGAGAAGGGCTTTTATACCGTCGCGAACAATCTTATGATCATCGGTTATGGCTACTTTGATCGGCTGGGTTTCAGTCATAAACGGATGTGTGTTTTGGGTTGCTTTGCTTCAGGAATAACAGATCTTCATCAGGAAACGGGTTTATTAAATCATTTTCAGCGGGTCCACCCATTCGTTAAACTGCTCATTGGTAACCAGTCCCAGCGCCAGCGCTGCTTCGCGAAGCGTGGTTCCTTCATGATGCGCTTTCTTGGCAATTTTGGCAGCATTCTCATAGCCGATGTGTGTATTGAGCGCTGTTACAAGCATGAGGGAATTTTCCAGGTGATTTTTCACATTCCTTTCAATGGCTTCGATGCCAACAGCGCAGTGGTCGTTAAACGAAACGCATGCGTCGCCGATCAGACGCGCTGCCACCAGGAAGTTATGGATGATTACCGGTTTAAATACATTGAGCTGGAAATGCCCGTGTGTGTTGGCTACTGTAATGGCAGCATCGCAGCCTATCACCTGGGCGCAGACCATCGCGAGCGATTCATTCTGAGTGGGATTTACTTTGCCGGGCATAATGCTCGAACCTGGCTCATTTTCAGGAAGATGTAATTCACCAATGCCGCAACGTGGTCCGGATGCAAGCATGCGGATGTTGCTGGAAATATGCATCAGGCTGGTAGCCAATACTTTTAATGCCCCTGACGCTTCCACTATGTTATCATGACTCGACAGGGCTTCAAATTTATTTTCAGCAGTTACGAATGGCAAACCTGTAAGGAAAGCGATTTTTTTAGCAACAAGATCGGCATAGCCTTTCGGGGCATTAATGCCGGT
>DAONEL010000139.1:0-1779 GCA_035403045.1 Bacteroidales bacterium | reverse complement strand
CCCCAGTATTTGTCGGCGGGGACTTCTACCGGTCCCATGGTGTCTTTTTCGATGCGGGTTTTCATTATCTATTAATTTAAGGTGCAATTAATCAGAGTTTTCTGGCAATTTTTTTCCATGACTATCAGTGCGAAACTACAATGATGTCAGAATAGCTATTCTGCCGGCCTGAAAGTTTGATTACATAAGTGCCTGCCTGAAGACTGTTGGTGGAAATTCTGGCAGATTCGCCACTGAAAGGTTGAGTAAATACCAGGTGCCCGTCCGAAGTATAGAGTGAGAGTGAATTATATTTCAGACAATCTGAGGAAGAGCATTTTACATCAATATAGCCATTCGATGGATTGGGGAATACTTTTACCGTGCCCGAATCCTGAGCCTCGTTTGTTTTAATCCCGGTAAAGTTCTCGCAATCGGGAAGCTTGACAAACTCTAATTGTCCTGAATTATTAAGTGTGCCACGCCAGCAACTGCCATCCGGCGATTTCATGATGATGCCCCGGTCAATGTCCTGGATAAAAATATCGCCATCGGCTACCTGAAAACGGGCGACGGGACTGGTTGTTCCAATTCCAACTTTACCAATACCTTCAAAGTATGGTGTGAATTCCGACTTGCTGACAAAAATTGTAGGCTTTGTGCTATTAAATCCGATCATTAATGAACTACCGATATCATTCTTCAAAACGCAAGCATCATTGCATGAACCAATAACGATGGAATTCATGCCTAAATATTGGTCAGTTTCAACGAAACGCCCTATAGCAAGTGATTGTTGTCCTAATGCTTTGGCTGACTGACCAAACGAGAAACCTTGATTATTAGAAGCACAATTTTGTCCTAAAGCAACCGCTCTTATCCCTTCAGCTATACAATTATATCCAATCGCAGTTGAAGTATTACCAGTGGCAAATGACTGATAACCAGAGGCAAAGGAATATTTCCCTGTCGCCTGGACTTCGTACCCTAAAGCAACTGCTGCTATGCCTGTGGCGTCTGAACCTTTTCCGGCTGCAAACGAGTAATTCGAAAGCGCTTTGGTCTGGTAACCAATTGCGCTGGAAGCCGTATCGCTTACGGTCGTTTCCAGGTTCTGCACCTGGGCATTTGTAGCTGCTGATATTCCAGAAAAGATCAACAAGGCAAGGAGCCATCGATTTGTTTTTTGAAATGACACTTTTTTCATGAGCAGAATAGTTTAATGATTGATTATAAGTTAATTATCTGATTTTCCTTATCAAATTCGCGTCATTCTTTTCTACATTAAAAGCCTGTCAATTTCGTCAGCCGGCTGGGCAAGAATCGCTTTATACCCGGTAACAACGATAGGCCTTTGGATCAGTTTAGGGTTTTCAATCAGGATGGTTATCCATTCCTCGTCGGTAAAGTTTTTACCCCGGAACTTTTCTTTATAAACATCTTCCTGGGTACGGATAATCTCCTTCGGGCTTTTGTTCAGTTTCATCAAAAGGTCTTTCAATTCTTTACGTGAAAGGATATCCTTCATGTATTCAATAACTTGGTATTCAAGTCCTTTTTCCTTAATATAGTTGAGTCCTGCACGTGATTTGGCGCATTTGGGATTATGGTAGATGGTAAACATTTGAATTCGGCTAATGGATTCGATACGACTGACAAGATGCGAATATAACCATTCTGCCGCGAAAATAATTACCAGAATGCAAACAATTTGTCACCGGTCTTTCCTGTAAACCCTGAACACCACTTCGTGTCCGAAAGAGTCAGATTTATAAATCTTTACAAGTGAAAACTCAGGCA
>DAONEL010000138.1:0-6144 GCA_035403045.1 Bacteroidales bacterium | reverse complement strand
CCAGTCCCGATAGCTATCGGGACCGGGTGCTAAAAATTCTTACTTCGTTTGTTCGAATGTTCAAATGTTCGTTTGTTCTAGTTTCCAGTTTCCAGTTTCCAAATTTTCCATTTTCCATTTTCCATTTTCCATTTTCAATTTTCAATTGTCAATTGTCAATTCTCTTTCAGCCCGTCGTTTCCCACGTCCAGCACGGCTTTCCATTCCCCTTTTCCGTTTCTCTTCCAGATGGTGGCATAGGTTCCTTCGCCGATGAGTTCACCGATTCTGCGGGTGGTGACTTTCCAGGTGCCATGGGTGTAACCGAGTTTGCCTGAAGAGTCAGCAAACATGGGCTCCCAGGTCAATGTGAAAGAGGTGTCGGGCTTTGCAGCCAAAACAGTTTTTATTGCATCAATTCCCTGCACCGGCAATCCGTTTTCGCGCATCATGGTACCTGTGGAATCGAACATCGCCAGGAATGCGGCATTGCGGCCCTGCTTTTCCGACAGTAGTGAAAAGAAGCTGTCAGTAGCTTTAAGCCCCAATTTTGCAGTGTCATTTTCTTTGCGGCAGCAGTTTGCCATTGAAATGGCAATGAGCGCGATAATTAGAATTTTAATGCCTTGCTTTTTCATATTGAATTAACTTTCAGTGAATAATGGCCCGATTTCATCCAATGATTTTATGACTTTCAAACCGGTTTTTAAAAGTCTTTCAAACGACTGATGCCCTGCGGCTACAAGGATGCATTTGCACTGAAGCCGGGCGGCAACCTCGGCATCATGCAGCGTGTCGCCAATCATGGTGATATCGCTGTGATATATACCGAGGCTTTCGAAAAACTTCACTGCATTCTCAATCTTGCTTCCCGCGTAATGGTCGTTAATGCCACCGATGTAATCAAAGAATCCGGTGATTCCCAGTTTGTCCACCGAATCTACCAGGGCATCGTGCTGCATGGCTGAAATGATTGCCTGTGTGTATCCCCGTGACCTGAAAAACTCCAGCGCCTCCCTGGCTCCTGGTGTCAATCCGCAACCGGGTAACTTGCTGAAATATAAACTCATAAATTCCATGGCTGCATCTTCCCACGGCTCAGCCTCAAAGTCGAAGCCCACTTCCTTGTAATAATTGATCACAGGAAATGTGAACACGTCGCGGTACGATTCAGGGGTAAGTTCCCTGAGATTCCTTGCCCGAAGCATGGAATTGATCGATTCAATGCAGATTTTCAGGTCGTCGAGAAGTGTTCCGTTCCAGTCCCAGATGATGGTTTTTGATGGAGGCATAATTCCTGCAGGGTTTCAGGTGAATGAGTTCGGGGTACAAAAGTACAAACAGCGAAGGGCAGAAAGCTGTTGCTGCCGAAAATCTTTATCTTTGCATTGAAATCAATAATCACACTCCATGATTCAGCGCATTCAAACGGTATATCTTTCACTGGCAGCCATTGCCATGATCATGCTTTTCTTTTTTCCTTTCGCTCTTTTCCAGTCGGAGTTCGTGTACAGCCGCTTTTACGTTTACGGCATGGTGGATATGGTTCCCGGGGGGGGCAACAGCATGAAACTTATCTATGCATTGCCACTTGTGCTTGCTGACCTGGGAATTGTTGTGCTTACGATTAGTGCGATTCTCCGTTATAAGAACAGGCCATCGCAGATAAAGCTTGCCAATGCGGCATTCATTCTGACCATCATTTTTATTGCAGCAGTTTTTTTCCTTTACGGAAATTTGCTGGAGAAAAAATTCAGCACGCCTCCAATCTGGTCCGACGGTATCGGAGTTTATTTTCCGCTGGTCACACTAGTATTTCTTATGCTTTCCATCAGAGCGATCAGAAGGGATGAGAACCTGGTGCGATCTACTGACAGGCTGCGATAGATGCCGGATTGAAGTTAAAAAAAACTGACTGACAGCCTGTGGGATTAACCCATAGGCTGTTGGATTTTTAATGAATCCGTTGATTTGTTCAGCCTTCGAACCGGCTGGTGTTTCTTTCTGCTTCAAACACTACAAGATCCCTCACCTGGTCTCCGTCAATCACAAACCTGACGAAGGTAATCACCCTGTGCCACCCTGAATGGCCGGCAGCACCGGGATTGATATGTAACAGCTTGAATTTCTGGTCGTACTGAACCTTGAGTATGTGTGAATGCCCGCTAATAAAAAGTCCGGGCTTTTCTGTTTCTATCCTTTTTCTGGCTTCAGCGTTATAACGTCCGGGATAACCTCCGATATGCGTCATAAGCACCTTCATTTTTTCACAATGAAAAACCTGTAATTCAGGATATACCCGCCTGACTAAAGCATCGTCGATGTTGCCGTGCACGGCCCTTAATGGTTTAATGGCGTTAAGCGCATCGGCTGTGGCAATGTTGCCGATATCGCCGGCATGCCATATCTCGCTGCATATTGAGAAAAACTCTGCTGCCCTGGGGTGCACAAAGCCATGGGTGTCGCTAAGCAATCCGATGTGTGTCATAAACCGGCAGCCGTTTCTGGTAATATCAGAACCATTTCTTTTTCTTCATATAGACATACATGATTCCGGCAATTATTATGAAGATACCAACCAGTACGAAGTATCCGTACCGCCATTCAAGCTCGGGCATGTAGCGGAAGTTCATGCCATAAACACCAGCCAGGAAGGTGAGGGGAATGAAAATGCTTGAAATGAGGGTAAGCGTTTTCATGATGTTGTTGGTACGGTTGGCATTGTTGGCCATCAGCAGGTCCATCATGGCCGAGATCATCTCCCTGAAATTATCGATGGTTTGAATAATATGGATGAGATGGTCGTAGATATCGTTAAGGTATTGCCTTGTGAAGCTGTTGATGAGTGGCAGTTCGTCGTGCACAATTCCACGGATTTCCTCTTTGAGCGGATATATGGTGCGGCGAAGAATAACCAGTTGCTTTTTCAGCGCCAGTATCCTTTGTGCAATTTCATCGGTGGGCTTGTCGAGCAGCAGGTCCTCGAGTTCGTCGGTCTGGTCTTCAAACTGGTCGAGGATCACGTAATAGTTATCCACAATTTTGTCGAGCAGCAGGTAGGAGAGGTAGTCTTCCTTGCGGCTGCGGGCGCGGGTCTTCGTGGTCCGCAACCGTTCCACCACCGGTTCAAAGAGCGGTGTTTTCTTCTCGCTGAACGATAGCAGGAAGTCCCTGCCCAGCAGCAGGCTTATCTGTTCGGCATCAATCTGCTTTTTCTGGTTGTTCCAAATCAGGCTTTTGAGGGTGATGAAAAGGTAATCTTCCATATCCTCAACCTTCGGGAGGTGTTCAACATTGAAAATATCTTCGAGCAGCAAAGGATGTATGCCGAAATCTCCGCCCAGCTTTTCAATGGTTTCGGTGTCGCGGAAGCCGCTCACATCAATCCAGTTTACCTTTTCAGGCCTTATCTGCTTCTTGACGGTGTCGGGAGAAATATCCTTTTTCTCAACAAATTCATCATCGTCATATTGTATAAAATTGACGCTGGTGGGTTGCGGCTCGCTGCCGGTATAAAACAGTGACCCAGGCGGGAGCCCTGATTTACGGCTGTATTTCCTTGTTCTTTCAGAAAGTGGTTTCTGACGCTGGCGGGACTTTTTCATGAAGTAAAATTAAAAAAACCGAAGCCTGCAGTTCAGCCGGCCCCGGTTTTTTTCTGAGACTCAGAATCTGACCTTTTATTTCTTTTCTTTCAGCAGGTCCCTGATCTCGGTAAGCAAGATTTCTTCCTTGGGAGGTGCGGGAGGTGCTGCCGGAGCTTCTTCTTCCTTTTTCTTAAGGCTGTTCATGCCTTTGATAATCGCGAATATTGCAAGAGCAATAATCAAAAAGTCAATCACCGTCTGAATGAAGTTTCCATAAGCGAAAACGGGGGCACCGGCTGCTTTAGCATCAGCTAAACTTTTATAGACAGCGCCATCCATCGAGTAGAACAAATCGGTGAAATTCACATTGCCAAGCAATTTCCCGAGCGGGGGCATAATAATGTCACTAACCAGTGAACTGACAATTTTGCCAAAAGCTGCGCCAATAATGATACCGACAGCCATGTCCATCATGTTGCCTTTCACGGCAAATTCCTTGAATTCTTTTACAAGTCCCATGTTAATTGAGTTTTTGGTTGATTAATTGAATAATTGAGGATGAAAGTACGTCAAAAAAATGCGATTGTCAACTATTTAGAGAAACTATAAACAAATCCTACCGTAAAAGCTTCCTTAAATTGAGTTGCCGGGCCTATGTTTATGCCTTTTTTATCAATAATATCAATGTTATCATCGTAGATGAGCGTTGTGCCGATGGTTGTGGAAATATACTTGTTTACTTTCATCAGCAGTACATTTTCCCAGTTTACGATGATGCATTCCGGATTTTTAAGGTAATTTGAGAATAGCCCTAATTTCGACAAAAGGTTCACATTCTTCAGGATATCTTTCTTGAAAAGAGCGTTTACTGAGCCCCCCATCTGGGTTAGTGTTTTTTCACCCTTTTCAACGCCGAAAGCACCTGCAGCCGATAGCGAATCGTTGTTCACGAATGTCATGCGGGCTCCAATAGGGGATAGCAGCATGGAGAAGTAATCAGCAGGCTTGTATTCCATACCCAGCGCCAGTTGCAGGTAGCCCGGAGCCATGAACTGCGAAAGCATCACTCGTTCGTCGTTGTTAATGTACTTGTAACCATCGGCAAATTGCGTTTTGAAATTGAGCAATGCGGTGTAATCCCAGTGACGGGCAGCGTAGATCCCTGCTTTTGTTGACAGGTCGATCTTGTCATCGGTTTTTCTCCAGTTGGTGAAACTTTCCTGTTTTTGAACACCATAACCAAAACCGGCGAAGTTGTTCCAGGTAAACTTGTTCTTATGGTAGTCGAGGAAAAAGCTTAGCAACGAGTTGGTTGCCAGCGAATTTTCGCCACCGGCTGACCAGTTGGTGAGCGCCAGTTGTGAAAAACCAATGTTGGTTTCTGATTTGAATTTCCAGTGTTTAACAGTATCGGGTTCTGCAGCCCTGGTAAAAAGTGTCAAGCTTAATGCAAGAATGGTAATTGAAAGATAGGTTTTCTTCATGATTAGATTGTTTAAAATTTGGGTGGCAAAGATAATAACATTGGATTCACAGTGGACGAAACGTTACTGCAATGATATGCCGGGCTGTGCCGGCGAAACACTGTAACCGTTACCTCCTGAAAGGCTGAACGACATCGAAAGGCTCATCATCGTCCGCACGGCTTTGCCGCCAGCCATGCCGGGAGTCCAGGTAAACAGTTTGACCAGGCGCATTGCTTCTTCCGAACACCCGGCCCCCAGGTGTTTCTGAATCTCGACATTTGAGATCCTGCCATTTGGCTCCACCACGAAACGGAGTTCGACGATTCCTGTGATGTTCTGCCGCAATGCTGGTTCAGGGTAAAGGAAATTATCGGCCATAAACTGTTGCATACTCATTCCTGCTTCTTTGAACACAGGTTTGGGAGGTGTTTCAGTGTTCCTGAATGAGAAAATCCTGCCGGAGGTATCAGTTTCAGTCAACAGCGGCGCGGCGTTTTCGTATCCCCTGTTTTTCACGATTTTTCGATAGTGCTTAACTGAGAATTCTACTGAAACTTCTGCTTTCCCGTCGCGCGGACTGCCAAGGTAGGTTGCCGGTTTCCAAAGCAATAGATTAAAAATGCGCAGGGCTTCAGCATCCAGCGCCGGCGAAACACTCTGAGTCACTTTTATATTGCTCACCTTGGCATCACGGTTTACAAGGCAAGTGATGATGACGGTCCCCTCGGTACCTTTCTGCAATTCAGCTTCGGGGTAAACTATTTCCTGGTCGATAAATTCCTTAAGCTGTTGCTTGCCGCCGTAAGGCATGGCAGGAATGATTTCCTGTGAAAACAGGCCTGAAAATGTCACAGGTGAAAACAGAAACAATACCAGCAATTTGTTGATGGCTGAAATCATCACATGGCCGTTTTAATGCAACAGCTAATATAAGAATAAAAGTCCCGGAAATTTCGCTGAAATTAAGCGTCTGTTTAAATTTGTAGTTGTCCGTTTTTAAATCCGGAAGCCAGTCTCAATAGCTACCGGGACCAGTTTCCAGTTTCCAGTTTCCAGTTTCCTGTATTCTGTATTCTGACTCCTGACTCCTGTCTTCTGTCTCCTGTCTCCTG
>DAONEL010000137.1:0-6230 GCA_035403045.1 Bacteroidales bacterium | reverse complement strand
TTTTTTTGCCCGCGAATGATCCTGTTTTCCTTGTATGTACAGTGTAAAGGCCCGACTGATATTCGATTTTAAAGGCTTTTGTCAGTTCTTTGACTGTGGCTCCTGCTTTTTCGGCAAAGTATAAGTAGTTTTTATCGAGCGAATTTTTGGCTCCTTCCCGGCAACCAGTCATGCATCCTGCGCAGCCGGTACAGGCTTTCCTGGGAGGCCCGTCACCATTAAAATACGGATCGGAAAGCGGGAATTTATCTTCAAGGTATATGCCGGTATTCACACCACTGAATGTGTGGCTTGCACCCATTTCAACGGCAACTTCCTTCAGGAGGATGTCATCAGTGCCGAAAGCGTTATAGGGAGTAACACCCAGCATCTGCTCAGCTTTTTCGTAGTAAGGTGTAAGCACCGATTTCCAGTCGACCGTTGAAGGCCAGCATGAATTATCAAAGAACTTGTCAGGAGGCCTTAACAACGTTGCTGCATACACCAGGCTCCCGCCTCCGACACCTGTTCCGCTCAGGATAAAAACGGGGCGAAAAAAACTCAGTTTCATAATGCCATGCCATCCCAGCGCAGGAAGCCAGAGGTATTTGCGAAAATTCCAGTCGCTTTTCGGGAAATCAGTTTCCCTGAACCTTTTTCCCTGCTCAATCACAAGTACTTTATATCCCTTTTCGGAAAGGCGCATAGCCGAAACGCTTCCGCCAAAACCGGAACCTACAATGATGTAATCGAATATGTCAGAGGAATTATCCAAGTAGAAAAATTATGCGAACAAAAACTCCTGAAAACCGATACAAATAAATGATTTTCAAATCAATATTCAAAATTGTTTTAATGTCAACCAACGGGTATCAGAAAAGTGCGGCCACCATTTCACCTTCGCGGCTTGCCATTACGGTAAGATACCATCCCAGCAGTATAATCCATGGGTGAGCATCAAGCTCAGCACGAAGTGAAAGAATCTCCATCCTGGCATGAAGTTTAATTCCGCTAACCTGCGACAGTTTCAACAGCGTTTTTCCGGTGCTGTCGGTAAACTCAAACTGTTCTCTCCAGAAATTTGAATTGGCTGTGAACTTCAACCCATCGGGGAATTCAAGGGTACCGCCTTCGCTCCAGGTGTTGTTCCTGAAAACGGCAATATTTTCTTCTTTCCCTGGTTCTCTGATGGTAACATGAGTATTGAGGAATCCCTGTCGCTTGAATGTCCAGGTATTTCCATCAATCATTCCTTCGGCAAATGAACCGAAAGCGTTTTTAAATCTTAATGATGCAATTAACTGTTCGCCGTTTCGGAGTTCGAAATTCGGATCGGTGAGGCGGGGCTGGACCCATTGAAGTTCTTTCCCGCGAAGGTCTGAGATCGTTTTCATGGCACCTGTTATTTATCATAAAGGTACGATAAATCAGGCAGTTATGCAAACGAATCGTCAAATTTGCTCAGTAACCTGAATAAGTAGCCGGTATATGTCAGATTGAAACCTCAGTGCCTGATTCCGGAATAGCAATGTTCGTGAATCCTTCGTTTTCGAGTTGCTTTTTGTAAAATTCCTGGGCTTCGTATTCGCCGTGAACCAGGAAAATGCTTTTGAGCTGGCCGGCATCCTGGCATTTGAGGTAATTCTTCATTTCCTCATAATCGCCGTGTCCCGAAAAGGCTTCAATTTTTTCAATGGCAGCCCTCACCGGGTGTTTTTCACCGAAGATTGAAACAGGGCTTTCACCACTCAGGATTCTGGCACCCAGTGTGATGGGTGAGCAATACCCAACTGCCAGGATTGTGTTGGCAGGGTTTTCAATGTTGTTGGCGATATGGTGTTTGATGCGCCCGGCTTCCATCATGCCCGATGCCGAGATGATGACACAGGGCTTGTTGTAGGAGTTCAGCTTCTTTGATTCTTCGGGAGATTTCAGGTAGTAGAGAGAACCAAACCCGAAAGGGTCAGAATCGTTGAGCATCACATCGTGAACATCTTCATTGAGATTGTCGAGGTGCATCCTGAAAATATCGGTGGCATTGACGGCCAGCGGGCTGTCCACGTATATGTTTACCCGTGGCAGCAAGCCTTCATTGAAGAATTTGTTGAGTGCATAAACCACTTCCTGGGTACGGCCGATGGCAAAGGACGGGATGATTACTTTTCCGCCCTTCTCAACGCAGGTCTGACGGATCACACGCAGCAGTTCGGCTTCAGCGTCCTGCATCTGTGGGTGAAGCCTGTTTCCATAGGTAGATTCGGTGATCAGGTAATCGCATTGTGGGAATGGCTGGGGCTTTTTGAGGATACGGTTTACCGGCCTTCCAATGTCGCCTGTGTAACCGATGCGGGTGGCTTTGCCGTTTTCCGAAATTTCGAGCGACACAACGCTACTGCCGAGCATATGCCCGGTATTGGTGAATTTCACCTGTATGTTGCCGTCAATCCTGAATTTGCGGTTGTAAGGAACACCGATAAATAACTCCATGCAATCGCGGGCATCCTTTTCGGTATAGATCGGTTCAACAGGTGTAAGTCCTTTGGCTACACGGCGTTTGTTGAACCATTTCACATCACCTTCCTGTATATGTCCGCTGTCGGCCAGCATAATGGCGCAAAGGTCGCGGGTGGCGTTGGTGCAAACCACCGAACCACGGAATCCGAGTTTATAAACATAAGGGATCAATCCTGAGTGGTCGATATGGGCGTGTGTAAGGATGATATGGTCGATTTTGGCCGGATCGAAGCCCAGGTTGCGGTTCATGGCATCGGTTTCGAGGCCTTTGCCCTGGAACATGCCGCAGTCGAGAAGGATTTTCTTTCCGTTTCCGGTGGTGATAAGGTGTTTGCTGCCGGTAACTTCGCGGGCAGCGCCGAGGAATTTGAGTTTCATGGGATTGGCTGACAGGGATTGGTTAATGGGAAATAGTAATTAGTAAACTGGTGTCCTTGTATTGATTCTAACTTTTAAACAATTTCAGGCAGTCCAAAATTAGCCAATTACATTGAAAATAGTTCCTCCTGAAGGGTTATAAATATTGTTAAAAGCAAGCCTGTACTCACAGGCTCCGGTGAATAAATAATCTGCTCAGGCATTTTGAAAGCCTGAAAAATCAATACATTTGAAAGATCAAGCCACAAAGTAAAATGGTTCTCAACTACATATGGGTTGCGTTTTTCATCATCGCTTTCATCGTGGGAGTGGTAAGGCTGGTATTTTTTGGTGATACCGGCATTTTTTCCGAAATGATGAACAGCACTTTCGAAATGGCTAAAACCGGTTTCGAGATATCGCTCGGCCTTACGGGAGTTATGACCCTGTGGATGGGGCTGATGAAGATCGGCGAATCCGCCGGAATTGTGAGACTGCTGTCGAAAGCTGTCGGACCCTTGTTCAACAAGCTTTTCCCCGAAATACCGAAAGATCATCCGGCCAACGGAAGCATCATGATGAACCTGGCGGCAAATATGCTCGGCCTCGACAATGCCGCCACTCCGCTCGGGCTCAAAGCCATGACACAACTGCAGGAGCTCAATAAGGAAAAGGACACGGCTTCCAACGCCATGATCATGTTCCTGGTATTAAATGCTTCGGGACTCACCATCATCCCGGTAAGCATTATGGTTTACCGCACCCAGCTTGGCGCAGCCAATCCTTCCGATATTTTTATTCCGATTCTGCTGGCCACTTTCTGTTCCACGCTGGCTGGTATTATTGCGGTTTCAATACAGCAGCGCATCAACCTGTTCAATAAAGTCGTGCTGCTCTACCTTGGGACTTTCACGCTGATAGTTTCCGGCATCATCTGGTATTTTACCACCATACCGCAGGAGCAGGTTACAACTATTTCCTCCGTTGCGGGCAATGTTATCCTTTTCGGGATCATCATCTCGTTTATTTTGCTGGGCATCAGGAAGCGCATCAATGTTTACGAAACGTTTATCGAAGGTGCAAAAGAAGGTTTTGGCATAGCCGTAAAAATTATTCCTTACCTGGTGGCAATACTTGTGGCTATTGGTGTTTTCAGAGCCTGCGGTGCTTTGGATTTCCTGGTGCGAGGGATAGGGCAGATGTTTGCAGCCCTGGGCTTGAACACCGATTTTGTGGATGCTTTGCCCACGGCGTTTATGAAGCCGCTGAGCGGTTCCGGCGCCAGGGGAATGATGGTGGACACCATGAAGCAGTATGGCGCCGACTCTTTTGCCGGGAGGCTTTCCTGTATTTTTCAGGGTGCAGCCGACACCACGTTTTATATTGTTGCTGTTTATTTCGGATCAGTAGGGATTAAAAAGACAAGGTATGCCATTACCTGCGGGCTTATCGCCGACCTTGCCGGGGTGATTGCCGCAATTTTTGTGGCGTATCTGTTTTTTCACTGATGTGATAGGTCGTGTGTCTTCCTGTGATCTTCGGCAATATTAGAATATTGCTTGACAATACGTTCTTGAATTAATCAGGAATTACCTGATACTGATACCCCTCAGGTCAAATACCCTTACATTCTTATAGTTCCCGACCATATTTGCAGTGAATTGCCTGAAAACGTCACTCTTTAGCAGCGTCGTATCCAAAACTACAAGGTAACGAGCACCTTGATTGATTCTTTTCTTTATATCTCCCACTTTGGTGAAATCATTGCCGTAATCAGTGTATCCTTTCCGGTTCATATAATACAGCGAAGCATTGATTGAGTAATCGGGCAGGCAGATTACCTTGTCGCTGGGATTGATGTTCCACTTAATAAAATAGGGTTCGATTTCAGTCAGCGCTTCATATTGCTGCTTAAAGCCATGATTCATCCAGCCCTCATACCGGGCATTGTGGCGCATGTTTCCATCGTTGGCAAGTAACAGGAATACTCCGGTCAATAATACATATATCACTGGATGATTTAACATCCTGGTGTTTTTCAGGTAATTGAAAAATATAGCCCAGATGATGATCATCACCTGCATCTGCGATATAAAATAATAATCATGCCCGTCGAGCACCTGGAACCAAAGAACCAATACAGCTGCAAAACTTAATGGCATTACTACTAACATGAAGGCTGAAAAAGTTGGTAATTTTCTAATATTTAATAACATAAATAACCAGATCAATACAGTGCTGAACTGGAGCTGGGGCGAAAAGAATTCCCTAAGGTAGATTTTCCTGGTTACATCAAGAATCTGTTCCATTTTACTGACGGAGATATCCCAGACAGGCCAGATACCAAAATGTGAGAATTCGCCCTTATGCAGATTGTTAAAATAATACACATAAAAATACCAGCAGAACACAAGTAAGATGCTGATAATAAAGGGTGTATATTGCCTGAATCCAAAATTAAATATTCTCTTGTCTGGTTTTATTAATACCCTTTCAATAATCATCCATAATGCAATGGCGATAAGTCCTGTTGCAGTCGTAATCTTGAGTGAAATAGCAAGAAAAAAGAATATTGCCGAAAGCCAGAGAAACAAATCTTTTCTTCTTTGGATGAAGCGATAAAGAAAAAACCATGCAATAAAAGTAAAAGCTAAAGCAGGTGCATCGGGCAGGAAATTTGGGCCATAGAAAACAAACATCGGTGATGTGAATACCAGCATGCTGGCAAAACCCGCTCTTGCAGCATTGCCTGTTATTGGAATCAGCATACGGAAAAGAAGGAAAATACCCGTGAAGATGAGCAGTAAATGGATCAGCCTGAACGACCATTCAGCTTTACCAAATAACTGCCAGACCTTAGCAACGAAATAATAAATCACCGGAAATTCACCTGCAACTTTTCCACTCATTCCATCATCGCCTAACTGGTTATGGATTTCGGGTTGGAGGAATGGAAGGTTGTATTGGTAGTACATCTGGGTTACGGAAAGGCTGTTTGTCTGACGCCAGGTGTGAACCGATTGCGGAGGCTGGAAAAAGGTTACATTGTACCTGTAAACCCAGCAAAGCGCAATAAAAACTATTACAAAGCTAAGGTTCAAAAACCAGTTTGACTCTGTCCTGAATTTAAACATACTGAGGATACGATGTAAAAACCAGTAAATAAAGAAGATTTGAATTCTGGTGCTAAGTTAAGAATATTAAAACAGGGAGATGTTTCCTTTTCCGGTATGATCCGTTTTCACAGAGTTCTCAAATTAGTAGAGATATGGAGGTTATTACCCTCAATCTTTCCATATAACTATTATATTGCGAGTTTCACAACAGCAGAATGACGCAATCTTATGTATCACCAGTCGTTGTGATTTTTAATTTCTGAA
>DAONEL010000136.1:0-6238 GCA_035403045.1 Bacteroidales bacterium | reverse complement strand
GTCAACAACCAGGGCAGTGCCGAAGGGAAAACCTGTGAATTCACCACAGTATTTCAACCTGACGAAGATTTCGAAACCGGAATGTTTAAGAGCAGCACAGCATGGATAAGCGAAGGCGGCAACTGGACAATTGACGGCAACGAAGCCTTTGATGGTGATTTCAGCGGCCGTTCGGGACAAATACCTGACAATGGATTTTCAACACTGAAATATACCTGTGAAGTCAGCGCTTGTGATTTTGTAAGTTTCTGGCGCAAAACCTCCACCGAAGGAGAAAAAGACAAGCTCAGCTTCTACATTGACGGGCAAGTTGCGGGTGAGTGGAGTGGCGAAACACCCTGGGGACGCGAGCTGTTTACAGTATCTGCCGGCACTCATGAATTTGAATGGCGTTACAGCAAAGATGTGAACAATAACAACGGCTCCGATGCTGTCTGGCTCGACGACATACACCTGCCAATTCACAGTGCAATGGCTGTTACTGTTAATCCGGCCGGCAATGTATGCAATGGCGCTGCCTTTGTACCGGAGTCAAATGCGAATAACTACAGCAGCGTTACCTGGCAAACAAACGGTGACGGCTCATTCGACGACAATAACCTGCTCCAGCCGCAATACACCCCGGGCCCTATGGACCAGCAGAACGGCAACTTCCTGCTTACAATGAATGTTCATGGTTATGAAGGCTGTGCCGATTTTTCGGGACTGGTTATAGGTACTGTAAATCCTGTGCCGGAAATAATGCTTCCTTCCGATACCCTGGCCGGTGATGATGGCACACTGTTTCTCGATGGAACCTGCGAAAACGGTGTTTCCTACGAGTGGCAGCAGCCTGCTGTTGCAAGTCCGTATATTAATGTGGATGAATCCTCAGCAGTTGAAGGTAAAACCGAACTTACACTGAAGGTTACCAACAGTTTCGGGTGTTCATCGGAGAAAACAGTTACTGTTCATTTCGTAGAACGTTCGGACAAGCCATCGTTCGAAATTTATCCCAATCCCTGCACTGATTACTTCACCATACAGCCCGATAACGGTTTTATGCCATTGAACCGCTTATACATGGTGAACGCCCAGGGCGCTATCCTGTGGCAGGAAAACTCCGAAATGACAATCAACGGAAGTTCCACTTTTGACATACCCCAATTGGCTTCGGGGCTTTATATGCTGGTAGCCGAAACTACCGGCGGCTCAGTGGCTCAACCGATACTCATCAATCCTTAACTCATTCAACTCGTTTACTTCCTTCAAAGCCGGTACCGAAACCGGCTTTACTATTTTATGAGTGACTTTATTACAATATGTTAAGACTTAGCAATTCCAACTGAAGCAAACTTCTGAGCCAATATCGGAATCACATAGATGGAATCAGGAAAATGGCTAAATTTGAGACCCTTATCAACCTGAATTGTATGATAAATAGAATTACCCTCACACTGCTTTCCCTGCTGCTTTTTATAAGTTTATCGGCCCAGCAAACCGATCCTAACAATGGCCTGAAACACTGGATGACGCCCGAAGAAGCGGCCAAAAGTGATCAGATCGGGAGAGGCTTTGTTGAAACAGACCCACCCACAGGCATCATCCGCAATGTGGCAGAATTCGGCCCCGCCGAGAGTGTGCTCATCCGCTATCCATTCGGAATTCCTTTAAACCTGATTAAGGAAATGGCTGAGAATGATACGGTTACTACCATCGTTGCCAGTTCTTCTCAACAGGCAACCGTTACCTCGCAATATCAATCCAATGGTATCAACCTGGCCCATTGCAAATTTCTCATAGCACCCACCGATACTTACTGGACAAGGGATTTCGGCCCATGGTTTGTAACTTACGGAGACAAGCAGGTAGGTATAGTTGACTTCCCATACAACCGGCCCCGGCCTTCAGATGATGAAATTCCTAAAAAGGTTGCTTTATCACTTGGTATTGAATGGTTTGGGATGAATGTGATACATACGGGCGGCAATTATATGACTGATGGCCTTAGTCAGGCTGCTTCAACAACGCTGGTATGGGAAGAAAATCCCTCACAAACACATGCTCAGATCGCTCAGAAGGTTCATGATTACCTGGGAATTGATAATTACATGGTCGTTGAAGATCCCAATGGCACTTACATCGACCATATCGACTGCTGGGGGAAGTTCCTGGCTCCCGATAAAATACTGATCCGCAAAGTTCCGTTTTCACATCCCCAATACAACCTCATCGAAAACACAGCAACATATTTTGCTTCTCAAATTTCATCATACGGAACGCCTTACCGGGTTTACCGCGTAAACACACCAAATAACGAGCCTTATACTAACTCATACATCCTGAACAAGAAAGTGTTCGTTCCCATCATGGGCAATTCAAACGACAATGCTGCATTGCAGGCTTACCAGGCCGCCATGCCGGGTTATGAAGTAATAGGGTTCCTTGGAAATCCATCTACTCCCTGGGAAAGCACTGATGCACTCCATTGCCGCACCCATGAAATAGCCGATCGTGGCATGCTTCTTATCAATCATTTGCCGCTGCTGGGTCAAAAACCTGCCCAATCAGGGTTCGACATTGCTGCCGAAATCGTTCCATTCAGCAATATGGCTGTTTACCCTGACTCAGCCTGGGTAGTTTACAAGGTCAACAGCGGCGACTGGGATACTCTTCACCTCACCAATACTACCGGCGATAACTGGGTGGCAGCCATTCCCGGCCAGATGGAAGGCGACACAATATCATACTTCATTACGGCTTCTGATGCCTCAGGCCGCAGGCAAAACCATCCTTTTATTGGTGCTCCCGATCCGCATGTTTTCCATATTCAGGAGTCCAATCCTCCTGATGTGGCAATTGAACCCGATACACTCATTTATGCAACATGGGAAGAAATGTATTACGGCAAATCAGCAGTTGTGCGCAATTTTACATCACAACCTGTGGTGATTCATCAAATCGACCAGCAGGGCAGTGAGCCTTTCTCATGGATTGTGGATCCATGGAACATCGAACTGCCCTATACCCTCAGCAGTGGTGATACTCTGGCTGTAAATGTTAAAATCAATTTGCCTGCCAACAGGACTGATATCCGCTGCGATACCTTACATGTTGAAACTGCTGCTTCAGTTCATGATGTTCTTGTATGTGTTGACCTTGATCTTCTTACAGGAATCCAGTCGCAACCTACCGATGAAAATCCAATTGGAGTGTTTCCGAATCCTCTCAGGGATGAAGGTTCTTTCCGGTTCTACCTACAAAATGAAAGCCATGTGACCGTTGGCCTTTACTCGATAACGGGCGCGCTGGTCAAACTGCTGGCCGACAATAATTTCACAACCGGGTTGCATACCATTGCTTTTGATGCTCACACCTTACCGGAGGGCCTTTACCTTTTACGTTATACTGACAGTAAAAGAAGTGTAACCTCCAGAGTGATAATAAGTCGCTAACAGGCATTTTCGTTTACTTTTACTGCCGAAACAGTGATCCGGATTCATCGGGATTTGGCTGGCATTTGCCCGATTTTTTCATAAGTTGAACAACCAGGAAAAAATTGTTTTACATTAGCATCACCTAACCCGAAAAATCCTGCATTTTGCTTAAACGAAAAGATGTTCAGGCCATAAAAAAAGGCGACCGCAAGCTTGTGAATGGCTGGGTGATGTATGACTGGGCCAACTCGGTTTACCAGCTTACGATAGCTTCGGCTATTTTCCCTGTTTACTATAATTCAGTCACACGCACAGATGGTGGTTTCGTCGTCTCTTTTTTCGGTGCACCTGTCATTAATACTGTGCTGTACTCATGGGCAATCGCAGCAGCCTATCTGGTTGTGGCGCTGGGCTCGCCGTTGCTTTCGTCGATGGCTGACTATACCGGCCGTCGCAAAGGCTTCATGCGGGCATTCACCATTATTGGAGCTATCTCGTGCGGAGCCTTGTTCTTTTTCAATAAAAACACCATCGAACTCGGAGTTATTGCCTTTGCTCTCGGCACCGTGGGTTATGGAGGAAGTATAGTTTTTTACAATTCTTTTCTGCCAGTTATCGCCGAACCGGGTGACCAGGACCGCATCAGTGCCAGGGGATATTCCATGGGTTACCTGGGTGGTGTTGTGCTGCTGCTTTTTAACCTGGTTATGATCATCAAGCCAGGGTGGTTTGGTATAGCTGCTGACAGCAGCCTGCCGGCACGCATTTCGTTTATTACGGTTTTTCTATGGTGGATAGGCTTCTCGCAGATAACATTCAGCCGGCTGCCTAAGTACACTTTTCGTAAACGGATGCATCGCGCCAAAGTATTCACAAACGGTTACAGGGAATTGCGGCTCGTTTTTAAACAGGTACGTAAATCATTCAAACTCAGCGTTTACCTTATCGGTTTCTTTTTTATGATGATGGGGCTGTTAACAACCATGTTCATGGCTGCAACCTTTGGCGAAAAAGAAGTGGGTGTGCCTGAAGACATGCTCATCCTTACAATATTGCTGATACAGCTTGTCGGGATGTTCGGAGCATGGCTGTTTTCAAAGCTGTCGGGAAAATTCGGAAACCTGAAATCGCTGGTTATTTCAGTGGTAATGTGGATTCTGGTCTGTATTTATGCCTACACAATCAAAGATACGGTTGGATTCATGATCGCTGCCTTCTTCATAGGAATAGTGATGGGAGGATCACAATCGCTGGCCCGTTCCACTTATTCCAAAATGCTTCCTGAAACTACCGATCACACATCCTTTTTCAGCTTTTATGATGTGATGGAAAAACTGGCAACTGTTGCCGGCACTTTCAGTTTCGGAATTATCGAAGCCATAACGGGCAGCATGCGTTTCTCGGTACTGGCGATTACAAGCTTTTTTATCATTTCGCTGGTCTTCATGCTGATGCTGCTTCGCAGAGAGGTAAAACCTGTGCCTGCAAACTGATATCCGGCAATCTGCCGAAATTTATTTCACGCCAAGACGCAAAGGCACAAAGTCAGATTATCACCGAACTGAAAATTATTGCTCAATCCCCGGTTCCTGAGATGACTTGCAGACTCTTCTCCGCACCGAAGCAATCTTAGCTTCTTTGCCCCTTTGCGTCTTTGCGTGTAACAGAACATTTTGTCAATTTCGGGCATTTTGTATGGCACAAAAAAACCGGCTCCTCGCGAAGCCGGTTTCATCCCAGGTAACCAATTAACCACCGATGGGAATTTTGCTGATCAGGGTTATATTATTCAGGTTAGAATAATCGTATTGATAAATGCCGTCGGCTGCCAGCAGAATGAGCACATTGCCCATTGGAATAACATCGTGAGCCGTAACATCAGTAAAGGTTTTCAACAAATGCTGGTCGATGCGAAGCTTATCGGTGGCATCATATATTTTAATGCCTGCTGCACCGTCGCATACAAACAATTTGTTGTTATCGATTCCCAGTCCCCAGGGCTCAGTCATCGAATAACTTTGCACAAGCTGTGGATTGGTAATCACATTGATATCAATCACTTCCATGAGGTTTTGCCAGTTTCCGCAACGGTTGCCAGCGCGTTCTGTCACATAGGCATACCCATCCTGCACTACTACAGGATCACAACTTTGAAAATGGTTATACTCAGATACATAGGCGGGTGACGAAGGATTTGAAATATCGTACACAAGCATTCCTGTCTGGGTTCCGATAAAGAGATAGTTGCCTTCGATAAACACGGTTTCGGCTATTCTTTGTAACGCAATTTTAGTGCCAATTGTCGGATTTTCAGGTGTGGCTACATCTATTACCTGCATGTCGGTTTGGTTGAGACCATAAAACTGGCCGTTGTTGATGATGAAACGGGCAAGCGAACCTCCTATCCCGACAGTCTGAGTCACAGAGTTCCCTCCGCCGCCGCCGCTAATATTTGACTCCATTTTGGCAAATGAGTTCAGCCCCATGTCATAAAAATAGACCGGATGTTCGTAACCATCTATCTCTTCGGTTATTGTTTGCACTTTCCACCCGGTGATCACGCCCTTGCTCTGGTCGATGGATGAGATCGGATAGCTGTAATTTCCTTCCGGCAATTCGGGGATGGTGTAGGGGAATATATCCTGTAGTCTTGCAACTTCCCTGGGAGCTTCAAGGTCGCTGATGTCGATAACCACCAGGTCAACATAGCTGTCGGCGTAGAGATAATGATCCACAATGGCGAAGTCAACATTGCCGGGAATCCACAAAGTGGTGATATTGAGCGGATTTGCCGGATTTGAATTGTCGAACACATGAATGCC
>DAONEL010000135.1:0-6303 GCA_035403045.1 Bacteroidales bacterium | reverse complement strand
TAACCATCGATATCATGGCAACCAAATAAAAAACAACAAAATAGTAATGCCTGAAACCCCGGAGTTTCACCGGTGGGTAAACAAGTGAAAAAATGAACCATATAAATCCCAGGATGCCAAAAGCGACAAGTGTTGAAAGATACTGGTTATGTGAGCGTTTCCTGTATTCCGGTTTCAGGGGCGATTTCATTTCGTCATACTGCTTATCAAAAGCTGCAGGCAGGTCACCGGTACCCACTCCGATTATCGGATGTTTGCTGAAAATAAGCAGTGATGTACGCCAATACTCAAGCCGCTGTACCAGTGTACCTGCGTTAGGGTCACCCAGTAAACGGTAATTGCGGTATGCTATCAGGTAATTGTAAATCTGCGTTTTGATATTAAAACCACTCGTGCTCTTGCTGTTAGCAATTCCGGATTCAATGACACCAATGTCCTTCGAATCTAATGCACAAAGCCCGACGGAATCTTTCCTGAGATCTTTTGATGCCATATAACGGATAAGCGTACTGCGCAATAGCTGCTTTTTATGGTCGAGGCTGTCAAAAGGAATACTGCTCCTCCTGTTCCAGCCGCTCCGTAATTCTTTATCACATATGTACAGCCCGGGGTACTTGCCGTTTTCAACAACGAAGTTGGTAGTATCATGCGTATATCGGTTTCCATTTTGGGTATATTGATCCAATTGCAGGAAATAGACCGGTTTCACCGTTCTGAATTCGTGAATTACACTGAGGACATATATAACCGGAACAAGCAAAATGATGAGTGAAGCTACGATCAGAATAATGCGTGAACGTAGTCCTGATTGCCTGAAGGCGCTGATAAAAGCTATGAAAATGGTCACAATTATCGTGATCACAACGCCGGTGTCGTATTGCATATAGACCATAAATGCCATAAACCATGAGGCAAGTAACACGAGAAGGAGGTTTATCCGGGCACTGGAGAAAAAGCGTTTGCGGGCAATGTAAAGTAGTGAAAACATCCCCAGAACAAGGTTGAGGCTGAACCTTATATGCGATACATGAGCAGAAATATTTCGTGAATCAGCAACAGGCAGGTTCAGCAGAAGGACAAGCCTGTATATGGTACCACCAAGCAGCGCCAGTCCGAAACCCGTGAGCATCCAGTTAAGGGTGCGGGTATTTACTTCAGGGCCGGTTGATAGAAACAGGGGAAGTATAAGCAATGGTAATTTCGTACGAAGATCCTTCAGCGCATAATGCATGTCAGTAGTCCATAAAAGACCGGCAATCAGCATCACATACATTGATGCGATTACCACTGCAGGTTTATTACTGAAGAATGTTTTCAGTTTCCTGACAAATGCTAACCATATCTCCATGAGGCTTTTACCCAGGAATTTGATCAGGTTCACCGGGTTCAGGAGATCTTTAGGACTAAGGTTTTTAAGGTATGCTGTATTTACACCATGCCACAGCCACAGGGCAGCAAGGCCCATTTGCGACATACTGGTGGTGTATTTTGAAAGCGGAATTGACCCCATCAGCAGAAACAAGGCCAGATGATAGAGCGTATTATAATTCAGGGGTATCTGCTGTTTGAGTATTCTAATCATGACCAGCCCTGATATCAGATCTTTTTCGCGGAAGGTTGCTTAGCCGGTTTAGCGTAACTGCCATCGAGAATGGCAGTATAAGTCGGTTGGTCATTAATTACTTTGATTGACTGCAGCAAGTCCTTGTCGATGCTGAGCGAAGATTCAATACGGCCTTTCTGGTAATAATAGCGGCTTACAATCTCAAGCTTTAGCAGTTGCGAAATTTCATTACGGTTGTTATCAATATCTTCTGCTTTGTGTTTTTCAATTTTTGCCTTAAGGTCGTCAAAGTCAGTTTTGATTTCCTCCCAACATCCTTCTGCTTCAGCCGATGTTTGAAGGTCGGCAAGGTTCTTATCCGCAAGCGTGGTGAATTCAAATCCTTTTTGCGATACGAACTTTTTGAAATCATTATAAATATCGTCTGTGATTTCAAATTTTGCAGCAGGCGAAATTTGTGGATTGCCTGAAGCGAATTTCGTTGCAAAATCAAAGATCAGGTATTTGGCAAAAAGGTTATAAGCAATTGCACTGAAACGTGTCGTGTCAAGGTCAATGTCGGGGGCAATGCCTTTGCCATCATACACAGTGCGTCCGTGCTGTGTTTTGTATGCTGTGATGAGCGAGTCGGGAATATGCCCGGCTTTGCCGTTGTCGTCTTTATGTGCATAATCGATTGCCTGTATGCATCTGCCGCTGGGTATGTAATATTTGGCAACTGTTATCTTTACCTGGGTGTTATAGGTGAGAGGGAAAATATTCTGAACCAGACCTTTGCCATAGGTGTTCCGCCCAACTATCACAGCCCGGTCAAGGTCCTGAAGCGCGCCGCTCACGATTTCGGAGGCTGATGCACTGGCACCGTTTACCATTACCACAAGGGGAATATTTGCATCCACAGGGTCCAGTGTAGTGCGGTAGGTCTTGTTTTTGTCCATTTGCTTGCCCTTGGTGCTGACAACGAGTTCGCCTTTATTAACAAAGAGGCTCACAATATTCACGGCTTCGGTGAGCAGTCCGCCGCCGTTATCGCGCAGGTCGAGCACGAGGCCTTTCAGCCCGGTATTTTGTTTGAGGCTGAGTAAAGCTTTTTTAACTTCGGCAGAAGCTGTTTGTGTAAAACTGGTGAGTTTAATATAACCAATCTGGTCGTTGAGCATGCCATAATAGGGAACGGCATCCAGCACAATCTTTTCGCGTGTAATATTGAATGTCAGCGGCTTGTCATTTCCTGCCCTTTCGATTTCGAGCTTTAGAGGAGTTCCGGGCTGGCCTTTCAGGATGCTGCTGACTTCATCAACGGATTTGCCATCAGTCGTCTTGTCGTTGATTTTTAAAAGGCGGTCACCAGCGCGAAGCCCGGCTTTTTGTGCAGGCGAATTTTCGTAAGGTTCTGAAATTACTACCTTGCCATCCTGCTGGTGAATAAGGGAACCGATTCCTCCATATTCGCCTGTTGTCATAAAACGGTAATCCTCTATTTCAGCCTCAGGAATGTAAACGGTGTACGGATCCAGATCGTCGAGCATGGCATCAATGCCTGTCTGCATCAGTTCCGAAGCGTTGATGTCGTCAACATAGTTGGTATTCAGTTCTTTATAGAGGGTAACAAATATGTCGAGGTTCTTGGATATCTCAAACTCCTGTGACTGCTGCGCTTTTATTCCGGTGAACGGTGCAACAGCAATGAGCAGGATTACGAGTACGATTATTCTTTGGGTCAATTTTTTCATCTAAGTCGGAATTTTAAGTCATTGGTTTTAAGGTACCGGGTCGTAACCGCTTCCTCCCCACGGGTGGCATGATGCCAGCCTTTTCAAGGTGAGCCAGCCGCCTTTTATTGCCCCGTGTTTCCTGATGGCTTCAATACCATAAGCCGAGCAGGTAGGTGTATAGCGGCATGAAGGCGGCAGGTAAGGAGATATGGCATACTGGTAGAACTTAATCAGCCCGATCAGTATTTTTGCCGGCAATTTTTTCATGTTCAAGTTGTAAACGCTGCAAAATTAGGATTATTATCCGCTCAATTTCATTAAAATCAGGGATGGACTTCCCTGTCATCAGCAGCGCAATTGAGCATTGTAAACCTTGTTTTTCAAGGGTTTCGAGCAGTCTAAATTTATTAAGCCTGTATGCTTCTCTCATCAGGCGCCTGATCCTGTTCCGGTCAACCGCCTTTTTAAATAAACGGCGCGGGACAGAGATAAGCAGCCGGGCAGGAGCCGATCCTTCATGGGCAACATCGAGCCATAACACTTTGACCGGTGGAACGAAAAAAGACTTGCCTTCCGCAAATAATTGAGCGGTGCTTTTTTTTCCGGTTAGTTTTTCCTTTTTCCCGAACGAATATTTTAATTCAGCGTCCATATTTATGGGCAAAGGTAATGAACAAATGGCAAGTCGATTTTGAGATCATTCAACACTCTCATATAGAAACAATTATAAATGAAAACAGCCAGAAGCATGCCGGCTGTTAAAGTGCTTTCAGATAACCCGGGTTTACTTTTTACAATTCCTGGCAAGGTACTGGTCAATAGCCATTGCCATTGAAGGAGCTGATGCCGTAGGTGCAGGAATGTTGACAACCAGGCCCGCTTCGGTTGCGGCAGTTGTGGTTGTAGCCCCGAAAGTGCCGATGAGCTTCTCGTCCTGGGTAAATTCAGGCCAGTTGTAAAATAATGATTTGATTCCCTGCGGGCTGAAAAACACAAGCAGGTCAAATTTCGACAGATCAATTACTTCTCTCATGTCATCGGGAACTGTACGATACAGCACAGCAGTATTATAATCGATCTTTGAAGTGTCGAGTAAGGAAGTGAGTTCCGGGTTGTAGGTATTTGAACAGGGAATAAGGTATTTTTCTGTTTTGTGTTTCTTGATCAGGTCTAACAACTGGGAAACATCCTGGTCGGCATGGAATATTTTACGCTTACGGAACTGCACATACTTCTGGAGGTAAAATGCAACGGATTCCGACATGCAGAAATATTTCATTGTTTCAGGTACGTCGATGCGAACCTCTTTTGCAATCCTGAAAAAGTGGTCAACAGCATGTTTGCTGTTAAAGATCACGGCCGAATACTCATTGATGTAAACTTTTTCATCACGGAACTCACGTGCATTGACTCCTTCTATCTTGAAGAATTTATGAAATTCAATGCTCACATTGTACTTCCGTATTATATCGGCATACGGCGATTTTTCCAAGTCAACCGGTACTGGTTGCGAAATAAGTATGTTCTTTACTTTCAATTCGCAGCTGTGTTTAGTGTTGATAATAAATAACTATCAGTAAATCAGTTACTTTTAAAGCTGTTGAACAGTTTTTAAAAGAAGTATGAGTGGTAAAATTTCGAGGGTGCAAAGGTATAAAAATAAATAGAATATCGAATACTGTGTGTTTGACAATCCTATCATAAAACTTCTTATAAACCTGTAAATCAATAAAATAGATACCACCGAAATAGCAATCCAAAGATACACTGACTTATCGATATAAATACTGAAAGTAACAGCAGGTAAAAGCAACAGCCCGGTTACAATGTTGAATATCATGTTGTTAACGAGGTATTCATGAGCGTTCCTGGTGGTTTTAAAAACATTTCCAATCAGCGTAACAGTGGCAGTCTTTAACAGGTACAGAGCCATACAAACAACAAATATGGCCAGGAATAGCATAATGCCATGAACCTGCTGCAGCAATTCCGGCGATAAAATAACAGCCACTTTATAAAGTAAAAGCGAAAGCGATGTAAAGTAAACAAACAGAAGCGCCAGGCTCATCCTTTCGCTCAGCAGGTTACCTTCACGTTCAAGCTGGTTTACGTAATAGGGTAATGCAACCGACCTGAAAACCTGCTGGAGCCTGCGCGGGACCGAAGCCTGTATAATGGCCACAATCATCAGGCATAGAATTATCATGCCAATTATCCAGTCAGCCGATGCCTCTGTCTTCATGATCGGTTTGTGGTTGCTTACCTGCAACTGATGAGGCTTGAAGATGGAAACAGTTTCATGAACAAACAATGTATCTGTGATTCCTTTAGTATGACTTACAGGATACTTGACAAATGTTTTGAGTGAATCACCGGAGTTTGGGTAATCATCAGGACTAAAAGGAACATAAGTATTGTAAAACCCGGCTGTATCAGTTATGTGCGAATTGGTCTTATATCGTGCCGGGTATTCAGTCATTTTTTCAGAGTTGCTGCAAAAATACAAAGAATCGATTCAGGTGACGGGAATGTGTTCAAGTCAAATAAGAAAGCCTGGCTGTGAAAAAATTAACAGACTAGTACTTGTGTCGCTGAATAAATTCTACCTTTGCATCGTATCAAAATAACAAGGTTAAATAATTGATAATCAGCTAATAATATAACCGGATAGAGTTTTATGAATCTCCGGATAATTTCAAACTCATTACAAATGGCAGAAATAATTGCAAAGCTTGAAGATTTTACCCTAAGCCGCCAGGAACAGCCTACCGGAACAATTCAGAAGGTGGGTGTCATTGGTTGTGGCTCTATGGGGCAGCAGATCGCAAAAACTATCAGCCAGCATGGCTTTGACGTGGTTTGCATCGATGTTAATGACAATCATGTTGCTGATGCTTTGGCTGGAATCACCGCAATGCTTGATGATGAAATCCGGCGCTGGGGCATGACAAACAGCGAAAAGCGGCTCATCCTCTCACGTATTAAAGGCTCAAGCGAGTACCGCGACCTCAGCGACTGCGATAT
>DAONEL010000134.1:0-6525 GCA_035403045.1 Bacteroidales bacterium | reverse complement strand
CGCTGCAGGTAGGCTACTTTTACAATTACCGCGGCCAAAAGAAGATTGACCGGCTGATTGCCGAATACAAGCCTCAGCATATTTTCTGCCAGTTACTGCGTGTTTCGGAGTATGTACGCCATGCTAAAATACCTAAAACTCTTGATTACCAGGATGTATTCTCAACCGGGATGAAACGCCGGGCCGAAACATCCCCGTGGTGGCTCAAGCCTCTGTTCCTGCTTGAATACAGAAGGCTGCTGAGGTATGAACATGCTGTCTTCAATGATTTCGACAACAAAACCATTATTTCGGCTCCTGACCGTGACCTAATCCCGCATCCCGCTAACCGCCAGATTATTGTAGTACCAAACGGGGTTGATCACGGCTATTTTAAACCGGTTGTCAGAGAAAAGACATTTGACGTTGTTTTCACCGGAAATATGGGTTATCCGCCAAACGTGAATGCTGCTGAATATCTGGTAAGCGAAATCATCCCTATTGTCAGAAATAAAATTCCGGGAGTTACCGTGATGCTTGCCGGTGCAACTCCACACCAGCGTGTGCAGGCCCTGGCAAACGAAAGGATCAGAGTCACCGGATGGGTTGAAGATATCAGGGAGAGTTATGCGGCCTCAAAAATCTTCATCGCACCTATGCGCATAGGTACAGGTTTGCAAAACAAACTGTTGGAAGCTATGTCGATGGGATTGCCATGTATTACATCGGTACTGGCCAACCAGGCTCTGGGAGCAGCCGAAAACCGCGAAATACTGGTTGGTAGAAGCCCCGAAGAGTTTGCCAATCATATCATCAGGCTGCTGACCGACCAGGAATTTGCCCTTGGTATTTCAGAAGCCGGAAAAACCTATGTTGACAAAACCTATGACTGGGAAAACTCAACAATGGTCATTGAAAAAATAATTACCGGCAAGCAAAAACAATAATACTGGCAGGACATTTCTGAGATTGATTACATCCAACAATAAAACACTTTAGAATCCACAAATGAGCGACGATAAAAAGATCATATTTTCAATGGTAGGCGTTGGGAAGATTTTCCCTCCCAACAAGCAGGTTCTCAAGGATATATACCTGTCATTTTTCTATGGCGCCAAAATAGGCATCATCGGCCTGAATGGTTCCGGTAAATCAAGCCTGCTCAATATAATTGCCGGTGTCGACAAATCATTTCTTGGAGAAGTTGTGTTTTCACCCGGATATTCTGTCGGTTTGCTGGAACAGGAACCAAAGCTTGATGAGACCAAAACTGTCAGGCAGATTGTGGAGGAAGGTGTGCAGGAAGTTGTGGATTTGCTTAAGGAATATGAAGAAGTGAACAACAAATTCATGGAGCCAATGTCGGATGACGAGATGAATAAGCTCATCGAGCGGCAGGGCCATCTCACCGAATTGCTCGACCATCATGACGCCTGGGAACTTGATACCAAGCTTGAACGGGCCATGGATGCTCTCCGTTGCCCTGAAGCTGACACGCTTATCAGCGTATGCTCAGGTGGCGAGCGCCGCCGTGTGGCCCTCTGCCGCTTGCTGTTGCAGGCACCTGACATTCTCCTGCTCGACGAGCCTACCAACCACCTGGATGCCGAAAGTGTGGAATGGCTCGAAGTTCACCTGAAACAATACAAAGGCACCGTAATTGCCGTAACCCACGACCGCTATTTCCTTGATAATGTTGCAGGCTGGATTCTGGAACTTGACCGCGGAGAAGGTATTCCATGGAAAGGCAACTACTCATCGTGGCTGGAGCAAAAAACCAAACGCCTCGAAATGGAGGAGAAAACCGAGAGCAAGCGCCGCAAAACGCTTGAACATGAGCTGGAATGGGTGCGTATGGCTCCCAAAGCGCGTCATGCCAAGGGTAAAGCCCGTTTGAATGCCTACGAAAAGATGCTTGATGAAGATGTGAAACAAAAAGAAGAAAGACTTGAGATATTCATCCCTAATGGCCCCCGGCTCGGAAGCAATGTAATTGAAGCCCAGGGTGTTTCAAAAGCATTTGGCGATAAAATCCTGTTCGAGGACCTTAACTTTGCCCTTCCTCCGGGTGGCATTGTTGGAGTTATTGGCCCCAATGGTGCCGGTAAAACCACCCTCTTCCGCCTTATCATGGGACTGGAGAAACCCGACAAAGGAGAATTCAAGGTGGGTGAAACCGTGAAGGTCGGCTATATTGACCAGGCACATACTGACATTGACCCCGAAAAGAGCGTTTGGGAAGTGATCAGCGAAGGAAATGAGCAGCTACAGATGGGCGGAAGGCTTATCAACAGCCGTGCCTATGTATCGCGCTTCAATTTCGGCGGCGCCGACCAGGGGAAGAAAACTGCCGTGCTGTCGGGAGGTGAACGTAACCGCCTGCACCTGGCGCTCACACTCAAATCGGAAGCCAATGTGCTGCTTCTCGATGAGCCTACCAACGACATTGATGTGAATACCCTGCGTGCACTGGAAGAAGGACTTGAAGATTTTGCCGGGTGTGCCGTCATTATTTCGCACGACCGCTGGTTCCTCGACAGGGTAGCAACACATATCCTTGCGTTTGAAGGCAACTCACAGGTTTATTATTTTGAAGGCGGGTACACCGAATATGAAGAAAACCGTCGTAAACGCCTTGGTGACGAAGGCCCGAAAAGAATACGCTACAAAAAGCTCACCGCATGATCAATTGAACATAACCAATAACCGAATGATAAAGATCACTGATACACTGCTTGATGAGGTCATTGTAAAGGCAAAGGAATCACCGCGTCATCGAATGAATTATAACTTCCACCCTGAACTCAGCGACCCTGTTCAGCGCCTGCTCAACGCACTGGAACCCTGGACTTACATCCGTCCGCATAAACACACTACCAAAGAAGAAGCTTTTATTCTGCTTAGAGGCACTGTGCTCGCTGTTACTTTCAACGACGACGGAAGTATCCGTGACCATGCTGTATTAAACAGAAATTCAGGAACTTTGGGGGTGGAATTCGAAGAAAACACCTTTCACATGCTCACCTCGCTCGAAAGCGGTTCGGTAGTTTACGAAATCAAAGAAGGCCCGTTTGTTCCTCATACCGAAGGCTCCTCGGCGCCATGGGCACCGCAGGAAAGTACCGCTGACAGCAAGTCATTCCTTCAATCGGTATTCGACCGGCTGGGGATTGTGCTTGAGGATAGTTAATAGTGAATAGTTAATGGTTAATGGTTAATCGTATTGTTTAAGTTCAACCATGATTCGGGAATATAGTCATATCATTACTTAATTGAAAGTTAGGGATTTAATCCTGCAATTCAGTTCTACCTCAACATGAAACATTAAACTTCAGACTTCAAACTTCATCATGTCCGCTCCATCGATACCCAAAGGCACCCGTGATTTCACCCCTGTTGAAATGGCCCGCCGTAATTACATCTTCGATACGATCCGCAGCGTTTTCATGCTTTACGGGTACCAGCCTATCGAAACCCCGGCAATGGAAAACCTTTCCACGCTCATGGGAAAATATGGTGAAGAAGGTGACAAACTGCTGTTTAAAGTTCTCAATTCAGGAGATTTTCTTGCCGGTACCGACGAAAAGTCGCTTATAGCGAGAGATTCAAATAAACTACTGAAGCATGTCAGTGAAAAAGGCCTGCGTTACGATCTTACCGTACCTTTTGCCAGGTTTGTTGTTCAGCATCGCAATGAAATTGTTTTCCCGTTCAAGCGCTACCAGATCCAGCCAGTGTGGCGGGCTGACCGTCCTCAGAAAGGCCGTTACCGCGAATTCTACCAGTGCGATGTGGATGTTGTCGGCAGCAACTCACTGATTTATGAAGCAGAGATGGCCCGTATAGCCGAAGATATTTTTCAAAGGCTTGGCATCTCAGTGATAATCAAGCTGAACAACCGTAAAATACTAGCAGGAATAGCCGAAGTAATCGGGGAAGCCGGCAGAATCACCGACATAACAGTTGCCATTGATAAACTTGAAAAAATCGGTCTGGCTGCAGTAAATGATGAACTCAGGCAGAAAGGCCTCTCAGATGAGGCTGTAACCAACATGCAGCCGATCCTTAAACTCCAGGGCAACAATCAGCAAAAACTAGAAAAGCTTTCAGTAATCCTTGAGCATTCCGAAACCGGTTTAAGAGGCATTGAAGAGATGAGAACCGTTTTCAGCTACCTGGAGGCTTTGAAACTGTCAGCCGAAGTACAGCTCGATCTCACACTGGCAAGAGGCCTCAATTATTATACTGGAGCAATCATCGAAATAAAAGCCCGTGATGTGCAGATGGGTAGCATCAGCGGCGGCGGACGCTACGATGACCTTACCGGGATTTTCGGTATGCCGGATGTATCGGGTGTAGGGATCTCGTTCGGCGCCGACCGCATTTACGACGTAATGAACGAGTTGTCTCTTTTCCCCGAATCAACCGCACATTCTACCAAAGTGATGATCGCAAATTTTGGCGGCGAAGCAGAATTGGCCGGGTTGTCGTTCCTTCACAGGCTTCAGAAAGCGCAGATTTCCTCGGAAATGTTTCCTGAACCTGCCAAAATGAAAAAACAGTTTGCCTATGCCGATCAGAAAAAAATCCCTTTCATCGTGATCATCGGCAGCGAAGAACTTTCATCCGGACTTTACCAAATAAAAAATATGGTCACAGGCGATCAGCAGAAATATTCGCCTGCCGAAATTGTAGCTAAACTGCTGGGACTAAATATTTAAACTTCATTCAAATACTATTCGAACAGTGTTTAACTGGAATCTGAAATTCAAGATACAAATTAACAGGACGGCACTTTAGGTCGTAACCCTGAAGATTCCTGCATAATTATGCGGGAAAGATGTCAATTTACCTGTATTTAATTATTTGAAAATCAACCAGTAAAACATGAGTTTAATCATTGATTCAAACCCTCTGACATTTGATCAGCTCGAAAACATAGTTTCGGGCAACTCACCTGTCACGCTCAGCGAGCAAGCCGCAGCCAGGATACGTCACTGCCGCGATTATCTCGACAATAAAATAGCCGGCCAGTCAGATCCTGTATATGGAATTACGACAGGTTTCGGTTCATTGTGTAACCGGAGTATCAACACGCAGGATCTGTCGCAGTTGCAAACCAACCTTGTGGTTTCACATGCCTGCGGCCTTGGTGATCCCGTGAGCGACGAAATAGTCCGTCTCATGCTGGTGCTTAAGGCTTTCGGGCTGGCCAGGGGTAACTCGGGAGTGCAGGTTGCAACAGTTCAGCGGCTCATCGATCTGTACAACAACAATGCACTGCCCATAGTGCGCGAATTGGGTTCTTTAGGCGCCTCCGGCGATTTGGCGCCCCTGGCCCACCTGGTACTTCCTTTGCTTGGATTGGGCGAAATGAGATATCACAACAAGTTCACAACAGCTTCCGAAGTAAACCGGGAACTTGGCTTCTCCCCCATTGTGCTGCAATCAAAGGAAGGCCTCGCACTGCTCAACGGCACACAGTTCATGAGTGCGCACGGTGTTTATGTGATGCTGAAGGCAAGAAGACTGCAGTTTGTAGCTGATGTTATCGGTGCCATTGCCATAGAAGCCTACAACGGCCGGATTGATCCTTTTGCAGAAGAAATACAGGCAATAAGGCCTCACAAAGGACAGGCTGAAACGGCGCACAACATCAGAAAAATTCTTGAGGGTAGCCGTCATATCACCAAAGAAGGGAAAGCAGTTCAGGACCCTTATTCATTCCGCTGTATCCCGCAGGTGCACGGTGCAGTAAAAGATACCATAGAGTATGCCGGAAATGTTATTCTCACCGAAATTAACTCGGTGACCGACAACCCGACCATTTTCCCTGAGGAGGACAAAATCCTCTCAGGAGGAAATTTTCATGGTGAACCACTGGCTTTTGTTCTTGATTTTGCGGCTATTGCGCTTGCTGAACTTGGTAACATTGCCGAACGCCGCGTTTACAGGCTTATTTCGGGCCAGCGAGGATTGCCGGAGTTCCTGGTGGCTCATCCCGGCCTCAATTCAGGGTTTATGATCCCGCAATATGCTGCGGCTTCGGTGGTTAGCCAAAACAAACAGCTATGCACTCCTGCATCGGTAGATTCAATCACTTCGAGTAACGAGCAGGAGGACCATGTGAGCATGGGTGCCAACGCTGCTACAAAAGCGGTTAAGGTGGTCAACAATCTGGAGAAAATTCTTGCCATCGAAATGATGACTGCATGCCAGGCCCTGGAGTTCAGGGGGATAAACGACACGTCTCCATATATTCAGAAAGTCATCAGCGATTACAGGAAGTCTGTCCCATTCATCCATGAAGATGCACTGATGTATGAGCTGATTGATAAATCGCTTGAATTTATAAGGAATTACCGTTTCGATACGGTTTAACTACCCTTAAAATCCCCTGGAAAAATCACTTACTGACAGACAAGTATATGCCTGAGAAAAAATAATTGGCAGGATCAGGCTTCACAGGTAATTTTTCTTGATATTTGCCACAACTGTTCACCGGCTAACAAACAAATTTATGACACTGGTAATTAAAGGAAGCGG
>DAONEL010000133.1:4303-6580 GCA_035403045.1 Bacteroidales bacterium | reverse complement strand
TAGCCTTCACTCCTCCTTAAAAACTCATCGTAAACACAGTTTCTTTGCCGGGTTCCGAAAAAACGTTGAGGCTGCCGCCGTGCAACCGCATGATCTGCCGCGAAATGCTGAGCCCGATCCCCGAACCGTTTTCCTTTGTCGAAAAGAAAGGAATGAATATCTGCTCTATGAGTTCGGGCTTAATACCCGGGCCATTATCCGTAACAATAATTTCGGGCCGGTTGCCCTGGTTCAGCGCCGCTGATAACTGTATTCTGAGTCCTGTATCTCCTTCACCGGCTTCGTATGCGTTTTTCACCAGGTTGACAATTACCTGCGATATCATTCCTTCATCGGCAAACAATTCCATGCCGGAAGGATTGATCTTCAGCGAAACAGGTCTTGTCTCATTCCCCGGAATTGATTTAAACAATGCTGAAATTCTTATAAAAAGGTCTTCAATCTTAAACAGTGATTTATCGGGCTTTGGCAACTTAGTGAGTTTCCTGTACGATTCAACAAAACGAATAAGTCCCTGCCCCTGGCCAGCTATCACTTTCAATCCCTTAACCACCACATCCACACTACCCTGTTCAAGTTCTGAAGGTTTCATGGGCTCGGCATCCTTCACAAGATACTGCGAGAGGCTTTCGGAGAGTGTTGTGATGGGTGTAATGGTGTTCATAATCTCATGCATCATCACCCTGATGAGTTTAATCCAGGCATCTGTCTCCTTTTCATCCAGTTCATTCCTGATATCCTGAGCCGATACAATATAATATGCATCACCGGCAGATTCAAAGTAGCTGGCTTTCAGCAATATCTGCACCAATCCTGTCCCCTGTTGAAGGCTCACCAGTTTCTGTTCTTCCGGTTTTATACTTTTAACTGCCGAATATAATTGTTCGTTTACCCGGTCGAGTTGCCTGATGTGAGTGAAGACTTCGAGGCCGAAGATTTTCCTGACAGACGAATTGCAATGGACAATAAACCCCTTCCGGTCAAACGCCATAATGCCGGTAGCAGCATGTTCAAGTAATACTTTCAGGTACTGATCCTGCTGCTGATTTGCAATTCTCACCTCCTGGATGCGGGCATTCAAACCGTTGAGCCTGTCGCTTAGTGTGTCGAGTGTCCGGTCACCAGTATCGCTGCTGAAACGGATTGTGTGGTCGTCATTTTTTATTGCCTCGAAAAAATAAAGGAGTTTGCGGTCGGTTTTGCGGAGATATCTCAGTGTGTTGAAGAAAATGATGATCATGGCTAAAAACAACGCGCCAACCAGGAGGATATGACCATTTGCCATCCAGGTATAGCACACAAGGAAAGCAATGAGCACCAGCGCAATGAGGCGCAGGAGCAATTGTGCATAATAGTTCCTGATCATAGGCCGTATTTTTTAATCTTGTTGTAAAGGGTCTGCCTTGTGATGCCCAGTTGCTCAGCACAAGCGCTCAGGTTACCATTGTTTTTCTGCAAAGCTGAACCAATAATCCGCTTTTCAGCTTCTTCGAGCGAAATGCCTGATTCATCCGTACGGTAAGGTGCCGACTGGCGCAGAAAGAAATCCTCGGGCCTGAGTATGTGGCTGTCGCTGAGTATTACTGCCTTTTCGATGGTATGGTCCAGTTCCCTGATGTTGCCCGGCCATGAATATTTCATCAGTTTTTCGTGTGCACTGTTGTTGATCCTGAGGTTTGGCTTACCGTATTTTGAGGCATACTTTTTTATGAAATACTCTGTAAGCAGGATAATGTCTTCACCCCTCTCGCGCAACGGCGGCACTTCTATCTGGATGGTGTTGATCCGGTAGAGGAGGTCTTCACGGAATAATCCCCCGGATACCATATGCTGCAGGTCTTTGTTGGTAGCACAAATAAGCCTGATATCCACGGGTATGGGCTTATCAGAGCCAACACGCATGATTTCCCTGTTCTGCAAGGCCGACAACAATTTTGCCTGAAGATGGTATGAGAGGTTACCAATCTCGTCAAGGAATAGGGTTCCGCGGTTTGCGGTTTCAAATTTCCCGGCCCGGTTTTCGCGGGCATCGGTGAATGCTCCTTTTACATGGCCGAATAGTTCGCTCTCAAAAAGCGTTTCGCTGATAGCGCCCATGTCAACGTTTACCAGCAATTCGTTGTTTCGTGCCGACTGCCTGTGTATTTCCTTGGCTATCTGCTCCTTTCCTGTTCCGTTTTCACCGGTGATCAGTATGTTGGCGTCGGTGCGGGCAACTTTTCGCACTATATTCAACACCTGCATAAGTTTCGGTGAATTCCCGATAATCACCGGCCT
>DAONEL010000133.1:3136-4203 GCA_035403045.1 Bacteroidales bacterium | reverse complement strand
TACAGGCCTTCGTTGCCGGTATCGGTGCCGGCCCTGAAATTCATATCCAGGATCACAAGGTTGTAGTCGTTGCTTTGCAGTTCGGCGGGGATAAAGTTGGGATTGGTGATGCCCTTGACAAAGTCAAACTCAGGAATGAGCAAAATTTCAAGTGCCGAAACGATGCTCCTGTTATCGTCAACGATCAGAATCCTGTTTTTAGGCATAGATTTTTTTTACAAATGTAGATACAACAACCGGCGGTGAATGACGTGTGTAAAAAAATCATACAAAATATGTCAGGAATATTTACATAGTTGTTGTTGTTATTGGAATGTAAGTCGTTAATTTTCTGCATTGTAACACAAGTGGTATAATCTTGGATAATATCCGGGAAACCGGCGGAATATGAAGTTTTTATCAGCACTATTAATTTTCATCGTAATTATCGGGGGTATACAGGCTCAGACAGCATGGGATTTGCAGAAATGTATCAGGTATGCAGTTGATAACAACCTGGAAATCAAACAGTCTGTGGTAAATGAAAAAATAGCGCTTGAAAACCTCAACCAGAGCCGGCGAAACAGGCTGCCCGAAATCGGACTCTCTTCCGGTGCGGGGGTCAGCTATGGGCGGTCGATCGACCCCAACACCAATGATATCATTTCGACCAATTTCTTTGATAACTCCTATTATATCAATAGTTCCGTTGTTCTGTTTGATGGTTTCCGGCTCAAGAAGCAAACCGATTACAACCGTTTTTTGCTCAGCGTTGAAAAATCACGCGGAGACCATGCCGTTGACATGCTTGCCTTTAATGTGATGAGCGCCTTTTACGACCTTCTGTATTACAAAGGATTAGAGAGGATAGCACAGGCCCAGGTTTCCGCCTCGGAATTGTCGCTGAAAGCTATGAAACGTAAAGCGGAAGAAGGCCTGAAATCGCTGAGTGATGTGGCTGAAGTACAGTCGAATTTTGAGATGGAAGAGTTGCATCTTATTCAGGCTGAGAACAAGGTGAATGAAGCATTGCTGAATCTCCGGAAACTAATGAACCTTGAAAAAGTTCCTTCTCCGGGTGATTTCCC
>DAONEL010000133.1:1418-3036 GCA_035403045.1 Bacteroidales bacterium | reverse complement strand
TCAATGACCTGAAAGCACAGCAGAAAGAATATGCTCAGTACCAGCGTCAACAGGACGCTGACAGCCTGGCGCTTGCAGTTGCCGAGAAAAAATTCAGCCAGGGGCTTATCAGTGTGATTGAATTTTATGTGGTCAAAAACCGTTATGCCGGTTCGCAGGCCAATGTGCTTCGCAGCCGCCTGCAACTCGATATGCAGCATAAAATGATCGGGTTTTACAAAGGAAACAGGTTTTGGGAATAACCGGTCAGACAGAATTTCTATTTTAAAATACTGAGTCATGACAATGGACAAACCGATAGAAAAGAAAAAAGGCTTACAAAGAAAGCACCTGTACTGGGCAGTAGGCGGACTATTGCTTGCATTTCTTATATGGAAAGCGGTCACGGACATACACGGTTCCACATTCCGTGCCGAAAAGGATAAGCTTACGATCAGCGCGGTGGAAGCAGGGCAGTTCAATGATTATATCTCCGTTATTGGCCAGGTGGAACCTATCTCAACCATATATCTCGATGCCGAAGAAGGTGGAAAAGTTGAACAGATACTGATTGAGGAGGGCGAAATGGTGAAAGCCGGAGATGTAATCCTGAAGCTGAAAAACAATGACCTCACCCTCAACATCATGAACAGTGAGTCGAACCTTGCCTATCACACCAACGAATTGCGCAATACCCGCATACAGATGGAGCAGCAGAAGATTGCCAACCGCCAGCAGTTAAACCAGACCGATTTTGAACTTAAACGCCTTGAACGTACCTACAGGCAGCAGAAAAACCTGTATGCCGATAAGCTTATTGCCTATGAAGATTACCTGAGGGCAGAAGAAGAGTATGAGTTTAAGAAACAGGACCGTGACCTGATATACAGGAAATTAGTCCAGGACTCCATCTTTCGCGAGAACCAGAAACATGCCATGGATGAAAACCTTGTAAACATGCAGGCCAACCTGTCAATGGTTCAGCAGCGGCTGCAGGACCTGGATGTAAAAGCACCTGTTGATGGGCAGCTCGGACTGCTGAAAGCGCAGATTGGTGAGTCAATAGGCAAAGGACAGCGCATCGGGCAGGTCAATGTGCTCACCTCATATAAAATCACCGCAATGGTTGACGAGCATTACATTGACCGGATCAGGCCCGGGTTGCCGGCAACCATCGAACGCAATGACAAAACCCTTAACCTCCTGGTAAAAAAGGTATTTCCTGAAGTTAGGAGCGGCCAGTTTGAAATTGACCTTGTTTTCGAAGGCGAGGCTCCTGAAAACCTGCGTACCGGCCAGACTTTTCACGTGCGGATTGAACTGGGCGAACCTGAAAAAGCAATCATGGTGCCAAGGGGCGGATTCTTCCAAAGCACTGGCGGACAGTGGATCTTTGTTCTTGACCCTGCTGAAAAAGAAGCGTTTAAACGTAAAATACAGGTGGGTCGGCAAAATCCTATGTTTTTCGAAATTCTTGACGGACTCAAACCCGGTGAAAAAGTAATTACCAGCGGATATGAGTTGTTTGGGGATAATGACAGGATAGTCCTTAGGTAATGGAGAACGGAGAACGGAGAACGGAGGACGGAGAACGGAGAACGGAGAACGGAGAACGGAGAACGGAGAACGGAGAACGGAG
>DAONEL010000133.1:0-1318 GCA_035403045.1 Bacteroidales bacterium | reverse complement strand
ACGGAGAACGGAGAACGGAGAACGGAGAACGGAGAACGGAGAACGGAGAACGGAGTAGGGAGTAGGGAGTAGGGAGTAGGGAGAAGGGAGAAGGGTGTTATAAATGACAAACATACATAAACCGGGTGAAAAAGTGATAGTGCGACTGGTTTGATTTCTGAATTAAACTAGTAATATAGCAACTAGTAAAATATCGCAGCAAATTGATAATTAAACAATTAAGATAAATGACAAATAAAATAGAGAAATTTGAAGATTTAGATGTTTGGCGAAATGCTGTAAATCTAAGCGTTAAAATTTATAACATTTTTAAAGACAACCGAGACTTTGGGTTTCGCGATCAGGTGTGCCGAGCTTCTGTTTCGATTGCTTCAAATATTGCAGAAGGTTTCGAGCGACAATATAACAAGGAGTTTATCCACTTTCTTTTTATTGCCAGAGGTTCAGCAGGAGAATTAAGAACACAATTAGAAATTGGTATTAAGCTCCAGTATCTTGCTGAATCAGATTATGATTTCCTGATTGATGAATCCAGAAAAATCTCAGCCCAACTCTTCAAACTGATTCAAGTCAGAAAAGAACGTTTCAAATAAATCTCGTTTCTACTTTTTCCGTTCTCCGTTCTCCAATTAAAAACAACCCATGATAAAAACCGTAAACCTCTCAAAAGTCTTCCGTACCGAAGAAATCGAAACCTTAGCCCTGAATAGCATCAACTTCCATGTTCAGAGTGGTGAATTTGCTGCCATTATGGGCCCTTCAGGCTGTGGAAAATCAACATTGCTGAATATTATCGGCCTGCTCGACAATCCTTCTTCCGGCGAATATTATTTCGACGGACAGCAGGTGGGAAGCCTTCGGGAACGTAACCGCACCTCGCTTCGCAAGGGAAAAATAGGCTTTGTATTTCAGAGTTTCAACCTGATTGATGAGCTCAATGTTTTCGAAAATGTAGAGTTGCCGTTGGTTTATCTCAAGCTGAAAGCCTCTGACCGGCGCCGGATGGTTGAAACCGTGCTCGACCGCATGAAGATAACCCATCGCAAAAAGCATTTCCCCCAGCAACTGTCAGGAGGCCAGCAACAGCGTGTTGCCATTGCCCGCGCAGTGGTTGCCAATCCCAAACTGATTCTCGCCGATGAGCCCACCGGTAACCTCGACTCCAAAAACGGCCTGGAGGTGATGAACCTGCTCACTGAACTTAATCGCGAAGGCACAACCATTGTGATGGTTACCCACTCACTTCACGACGCCGGTTTTGCCCACAGGGTCATCAACCTGTTCGACGGTCAAATCATTACCGATAACACCAACGCCA
>DAONEL010000132.1:4929-6700 GCA_035403045.1 Bacteroidales bacterium | reverse complement strand
ATTGGCAGGGCTTCAGGTGTGGTTAACGAGTGATATAGAGTGAGTTATTTGCTTCTGTTGAGTGCGATTTTGAATTTAATGGAGATATCCTGCTGAGTGTTTTCATCTCCGCCCCGCGGCATCATTCCTTCTTCATCCATTCCGCCCGGAGGGCCTCCCATTCCTCCTTCACCGCCACCCGGAGGGCCTCCTTCGCGACGGCTACCCCCACCCGGAGGGCCGCCTTCAGGCCTGCTGCCCTGCGACCTGTCACCTCCCTGCTGCTCTACAGCATCAGCAGTGATCTTCATGGCAAATACCTGGGCCTTTTCCATGGTTTTGAAGTCGCGGGTACCAAAAGAATTCAGTGGTATGGTGTACTCAATGGTGAGGATGTTGTTGTCGTCCCAGTCCATGGCTGCCTTTATAGCACGGCATTCGTTCAGCGGTAAAGTGCCGTTGAATTCCGGTTTAAACCCGGCCAGGGAGATCATGGGATTGGGGTTCCTGAATTGCTTCCGGTCTTTCTTTTGACGTTCTGCCTCTGCTGCGGGCCTTTGTCCGTATGTCTTTTCCTGTTTCGGCATATTGTCACCGGGTTTCATACCATCAGGCACTGCCGGTATCGGGAATTGGATGGAAGTGCTGTATTTCTTTTTTCCGTTCTCGTCGATGAAAATCTTCATTCCTGAATGGAGTATCTGCTGCTGTGCGGTTTCGTTCGATGCACGAACACAGATGTACAGGTTCTCGTCGTCGTTGGTGACGTTGTACTGCAAGCCGCTTTTAACATCGCTGAAACGGAGCGGTGTCGACCATTCGGTGGGCTTACCGTCGGTGGTGACAGGGCTTTTCTGTCTGTTAGCCTCGTATTTCTGCGCAAAAGCGCCCAAAGTAATCAAAAGCGCTAGCCATAGATTAACTATCTTACTGTTCATGGATATAGGGTGATTTATACATATACAGAGCCGGCATATTAGAGGCTTCGTGCTTTTTGAGCTAGCTTTGTGCCCTTATTGCTACGGCATCTTCAAACTGTTACACAGAGATGCACAGAGAAGGCACAGAGTTACACAAAGAAGCTGAATTTATAAGAATGTCATGCCGGCCCTCTTTCAGGGTACAAACGTAAGCCCTCATAGGCTGCCGGGTGAAACTTATTATATGTACATGAACTACAAACGGACAGACAAGCCGGTTTTGCCGACGAATATGGTGCCGGGAATTTTAATGAAGCTGCCTGGTGAAGTTTTGCAAAGGAAGGCCCGATCATGCCCCGATGCTGTTGCTCTTTTTCAGGAAAAGCCAGGTAACAGCGCTCAGAACCAGTGTAACAGCGGCTTGTGCAACGAGGAACATCGTGCCGGCTTCCGACTGCACAAAAGCAAATGAGAATACAACCCAGTAAAGTGCATAGCAGAATACCTTGCTGCTGATGATGGCTGCAACCATACTGAGGAAAGGCCTGGCTGTGCGGTTCATCAACCGGTAGAACAGCCATGTGTTCAGGGTGAGCTCGGCCATGATGATCATCATTTTCACCGGTTCCGGGTGGCCCGATACCAAAAAGGAGGTAAGCGGCAGAATCACGGCCAGGGCATAAGCATTGGTGCGGTGAGAGGCCAGCATGGCAACCACCAGCATCACGCGCATCGGCTCAATGAAATAGACCGGTATGCCCGACAAATGCGACAAGGCCGGAACAAGGCATATAACGGCTAGCGCCAAAACATCATTCACCAGCGAACGTACGCTGAATAAACGGTACTGAGGAAGTATGGCTGTGTTCATA
>DAONEL010000132.1:0-4829 GCA_035403045.1 Bacteroidales bacterium | reverse complement strand
ATTGTCCATTGTCAACTGTCCATTGTCAACTGTCCATTGTCAACTGTCCATTGTCAATTCCTAGAAAGCCCATTCCTCATTCTCCGCATCCCTTTCAATTTTCTCTTCTTTGGGAGTTTCAGCAAGCTGGTGGACGGTGTTTCCATTCACGAAGATGGCTTTATATGGTTTGGTAGGACAAGCATATTCGCACGCGCCACAACCAACACATATTGACTGGTTCACTTCGGGGATTTTGAGCCCGTTGAGGTAAGGAACCATATGAACGGCTTTGGTAGGACAGTGTTCGGAGCAGGCGCCGCAGGCAGTGTTGTAGGTATACACAACACAGTTTTCTTTCACAAAGGTGGTCTTACCCAACTGGATCGTCTTCTTTTCCTCAACGGTGATCTGTTCAATAGCACTTGTCGGGCAGGCTTTGCCGCAGGCCACACATTCAAAATTGCAGAAATTGGCGTGATAGTCCATGTGCGGCATCAGGAAGCCCTGCAAGCCATACTGCAGCATCGAAGGCTGTAATACCTGGGTAGGGCAGGCGCTTACGCAAAGATGGCAGGCAACGCACTTTGAGGTAAACTCTTCAATTGACCTGGACCCCGGGGGTGATACCGCGCCTGATTTTTTCTCAGGAATGGTGGTAGGCTTTTCAAATACGGTTGTGTTTTTCTTTTGGGCAAAGAGATGTCCGGCCATCCCGAGGAGGATCGCTGAGCCGACGAACTTCCTTCTTGAAGCCTGCTTCGGATCAGCAGGCGACTGGTTGTCAGCTTTATAAGTTGTGATTGGAATCCTGCCAAGTTTTACGCCATCATCAGGGCAGGGGCCAATACAGTCGAAGCACATCACGCAACGCGAGTAATCGATTTCCTGTGTTTTGATGTCGATACAATTGGCCTTGCACTTTGCCGAACATTTGCCACACTGGTTGCATATGGTTTTATCGAGAGAAATTTTAAATATCGAGAACCGGGAGAAAAGTCCGAGCAAGGTACCCACCGGGCAGATCAGGTTGCAGAACAGCCGCCCGTGTTTCCAGGTAAGGTAAACGAGTAACACCAGGATCAGCAGGGGATACACGATGGTTGGCACATCAAACCCGCGGATGGGGTACTGGTTGATAACTACAGGCCCTGATTCACCTAATAGTTTAGCTGCCAGGTTGTTGGCCAGTATGATAAGTGGCTTTGCCAGCGAGGAGAACATCCTGCCGAAATTGCTGTAAGGGTCAAGTAGGTTGAAAACGGCTAAGAAGCCGGTGAGCAGCGAAACAGCAGCCAATCCGAGGAATACATACCGCCACCAGGTCGCTTTCCTGAAACGCAGCGCTTTCCGCTTACGGAACCATTTTTCGGACCTGATCATGATATCCTGCAGGATGCCGAGCGGGCATAGCGCTGAACAATAAAAACGCCCGACCAGCAGGGTCAGGATGAGGATGAAGATAAACCCCGCTGAAAGTATGCCGGCGTAATGAATGAACTGAACCAGCGATGGCCCAAACTGCAGACAGGTAAAGGCTTTGTACAGTTCGGGAGGAGTGAGATTCCTGTAATCGACGAAAAGGAACCCGATAGTAAGGAAGCTGAATGCAGCAATAATGTACCTGATGTAACGCAGTGCAGATGAGTGCATTTTGAGTTGGTATTCGGAAAGCAGCCTGTACAGACTTGAATTACATGGTGATACGATTGATTTTGAGCTGCGACAGGTTCATGTTTCCTGCTTTCATCTCATGCGCTTTGGCGATATACGGCACAGTGGCGGGATCTTTCTTAGGGTCCCATATCTTTGTGGCGGCGGCATCAATGGCAACCATATCCGTCGAGATGAGGAGCTGTTTCATGGTGATGACATCATCTACTGAGACGCCTTTGGGGCCATTGCGCAGCATAACGCGGTATGCATCCACAATATTCAGGGTAGGTTTACGCCAGGTAGCGAAATCGGCAATGCACTGATGCAGGTCGTTGCGGTGCCAGTAGCCGCGATCCCAAACGATCCCCATCAGGTTTTTCATGGTAATGGTGAGATCGGCGGAGCCATGGTTTTTGAGAACCGGTACATTGATAAATACATCCGATTCGAGGATCAGTTCATGCACCATGGCGTCTTTAAGCCTTTTACCGCGGAGAACATTGATTTGCTGGTAATATCCTTTGCTGTTGCCTCCCACGAGGGTGCCGCCTGCGTCTTTCACGGCTTTTTCAATGCCGCTGTTTTTGTAGCAGTTGGTCCAGTTGTCGCAGGTATTGTCGAACACATACACCTGTTTGGCGCCTGCATCAAAACATGATTTTACAATCCGCTTTACCAGGTTGGGGTTGGTGTTCGACGCCCTTTCGGGGGGAGCATCCCAGCCAATGTTGGGCTTAATAACCACTTTCTGGCCTTTTTTAACAAAAGCCTGCATTCCGCCCATTGACTGGATAGCCTTATCGAACATGGCCTCAGGCTCGCCGCCGCGCACGGCAACAAGGTCATAGGGCAGAGCCGGGGGCTCAGGTGAGAACGCATTCATGTTTCCGAAAGCAAAACCGCTGGCGCCAACCAGTCCGGCAGCTGCAGTACCGGCAATAAAATCGCGACGTTTCATCTACAGGTGATTTTTGAGACAATAAAAATAATAAATGAATTGGCCCTGCTGAAGATCAACAGGGCCAGGGAGATAATTTTTAGCGATTCTTAATAGTGAAGCAATATTATCTTACCACCATTCTTCGGGTAATTTCACCTGAATTGGTCTTTACGGTATAGCAGTAAATGCCTGGTTTTATGCCTGATAAGTCGATTTTGATAAAATGTTTGCCGGCAGTCAGGCTGCCCTGCTCTATCGAAAGTAACTCTTGTCCCAGCAGGTTGCTGACACCCAATTTGACGGATGATGGCTCATTCAGGCTGATCATGATCTGTGTCATTTCTGTTGCAGGGTTTGGATAATTCTGTGAAACTTCAAACTTTTCTGTCACCGGTTTTTCATTTATACCTACGAACATTTCCTTGTCGAAATGCATGTAATCGATGTAGTTTTCCTCATCGAGGCCGGCACCGGCGCCGGTTCCGGGGGCATAGTCTTCCTGGAAGATCATATGCAATTGGTTATCGATAACCGGGGCGAGGGCAGGGTAAACGCATTCGGAGTACAGGAAATATTCGTCGTCGTTAATATCTTTTGGCCCGCTCCAGGTGGCGCCGCCATTGAAGGATGCGTTGCAGAACACATGCCTGTAATAGATATCCTCAAGCATGTAATCCGGTGTGATGGCTGAATACGCAAGGAAAAGGTTGTTGTGAGAATCAATGCCCAGTTGAGGCTGCGAAGTGAGGGCAACCCCATAATCAGGTTGTCCGCTCTGGATGTTGAGTGAAGTATTTTTGGGCACAATATACCCTACAAGGTTACCACCGGCTTCAAGAAAGTCGAGAGTATATGAACTTACCGTGGTTGAATCGAGTGGAGGCATTGTCTCATTCCAGTAGATGAGGCCTTCGCTGGCGGAAGGGTAGTAGTACCAACCGGTTCCGGTTACCATGTTGCGAAAGCGGAGCATGCGCCCAAAAACCACATGGGCTTTGCCTTCCGAATCAAGGGCTATGGCCGAAGTGCCGTCGCAGCAACCGTAAACCGGTGTTTCGGGCGGTACATTGAATGGTGTATAGGGCGATTGGTAAACGGTGAATTTCTGCCATGTTTCGCCGTTGTCGTTCGATTTAAAAACCAGCCCGTCGAATTCACTGAAGCCGAATGTGAAGGCTATAGTATTGCCAACCGGCTGAGCCCAAGAGTAATGCAGGCTTGGAACCGACGTAAAATAATCCGATCCTGTGCCTTCTATCACCTCACCGTTAATGTCCCAGGTGTCGCCGCCGTCTGACGAACGGTAATAGAGCAGCGCATCATCCTGTCCCAGGTAAGGATCGTCGTACACAAGTGCCAGTACATGGATATATTCATGGTTAGGCCCGCTGGTTGACATTGAGTGCCATACAATGGAGTGGTTCCCGTCGGGAGGAAGCAGCGTTCTTTCCACCCAATCACCGGTGCCTTTGTTTTCTCTCCGGAGGATGCGGATGGGGCCGTCGTTGGCAATGTATCGGTAGTGTGCTATTACTTCGCCATTGGGCCCCCAGGGAGCATAACTGGGGAAACCGGTGTTGGGGTCGCTGCCGAGATGGGGATCCTGGGCGCTCCAGTAAGTCCCGTCATAATAAGCATAAGCAGTGCCCCTGTCAGGAGTTCCGCCCGGGCCTTTGTGCATCCATGTTGCACCAATGGTGCCATCAGGATACTGGTAGATGCGGTTCATCAGGTTTCCTGAATTGTAAGTTTGTGAATCGTAGAAGGTATTCCCGATGGTGAAGATATCATAGCTTTTTTCACCGGGAATGTAGTGAGCGTTTGCAGGCGCATTATCCCAGGGTGTTTGTTCATTGTGGTACAACACCGGATTGGTGCGGGCCATGCCGTCGGTTACATGATGTTTCTGAGCAGAAACAGTCAAAGAAACAACCAGAAGAAAAATGCCGGGTAAAATAGTTCTCATCGTAAGGATGTATAGGATTTATGAGCGAAAGGTATGAAGAAAATGTAAACTGTCAATAGATGGGGTTGGAATTGTGGGTAAAAAGCACTCTTTATTGAAATCTTTCATTTAATGTGACTTTCCTGGTCAAATTTCAGAATTCAGCAGCCGGAATATTAATAATATGTAACCATTCATTGAAATAGTATTCCCCCGCCTGACTTCTGTCTTCTGACTCCTGATTTCTGACTCCTGATTTCTAACTCCTGATTTCTAACTCCTGACTGACTTCTGACTTCTGACTTCTGA
>DAONEL010000131.1:0-6748 GCA_035403045.1 Bacteroidales bacterium | reverse complement strand
TTGAAAATGATCCCGATACTATCACGATTAAAAATAGGAATTGGACAATCTATTTCAGAGAGGGACAGGGGATAAACCAACCGCTGAATTGACTGACTGTTGCCGTCAAACCGCTATACCTCAAAATAACGGTCGGGTGAGTAACGGTGCCTGTCGCCGGATGCAAAAAACAGGTAAACAGCATCAACCGTGCCCGCTTCGGATGGCAACGCTATCAAGCAGCCTCCCATCTGTCGTTTATACCCGGTTTCAAAAGGTCCCTTAAAGACTTCACCCGCTGCAGCAACATACAGCAGGTCATCGTCTTTCTGTGTAAAAGGTATCAGGGCATCGTTTTCCCAGCTTGCTTCTATGGTATTGCCCGCTCCTTCAACCCTGGCAACGCTAAGGTGATAGGGCAGGGGCAACGTGCCGTTTGAAAAATGTAACATGCTTTTATCGGTAAGCGATCCATCCCTGCCAAAAGCGGGCATGTTGGCTTTCAGGAACTTGCCGTAACCGCTTGCCTTACCCGGTAACAGGTTCCATATCGGCCTGATAATGTTCAGCCGGAACTGCCTGCAAAATTCAGCCACTTTCTTAAAACGTTCCCTGTGTTGCTTCTGGTTCATTGTCCACGAACTTTTCGAATATTCAGGCGCCTGCCTGATATATGGCGAACCTTCGCGGTTTACAAATACCACATTGCCTATTTTCCCTGAGGGGATGCCTGCTATTCCGCCTTGTATGCGTGCCATAGTAATTCCATAGTTAAGTCATATCAAAAGTAATGATTAAATTAATATAGAAAGAATATTCAATATCATTTATATTATAAAAAATAGAGAATATATACAGAATAAATACAGAATATATATTGAAGATATAGCTTTACTATGAATTAGTATACACTAATCCCCGCTATAAGCAGCCATTGAATCACATAAGTCCTAAATCCTGGTTTAGCGACTTCCTTTTATCCTGTTCCTGATGGTTGTCCAGGTACCAGTGATCACATCCGCTATCAACTAAATCCTGATAAATCTTTTTACCTGGTAATGATTGCCTGAATATACTTTCAGCATATAAACTCCCCGTGGTAAATCATCTGTGGGAATCTTAAAGGTGGTACCCGGGACCTGCTGATGCTTAATCACTGTTCCATTGATATCGAGAACAACATATTCAGCCTTTTGATCCGGATTTCCTGTTACAGTTACCGTGACCTCAGAAGTGGCCGGATTGGGTTGCAGGCGGATCCAATCCGGGGGCACATCGGCTTGCGGCACTCCTGCCAGGTCCAATAGGGAACATTTCCAGGTTCCCCGGAAATAGGTGCCGGCAAGCAAATAATTATTAAAGGAGCCCAGCGCTGTAATGTATTCAGTCCCAAGCCCGGCATTCGCTTCAACCCAGTTTGTTCCATTTTCCGGCAGCATAAATACACCACCTCCAAAAGTGCCGGCAAAAACAACTGAATTGACCACGCACAACGCGCGTACACTTAAATTCGTGAGACCGGCATTCAGTGCTGTCCAGGTTGTCGCGCCATTGGTTGATAGAAACACACCCCCCTGGGTCCCGGCATACATCCTTCCTCCGCTTATAACAAGGGCACTCACAGCCTTATTTGTTAATCCTGTGTTCATTTGGGTCCAGCTTGCCGCATGGTCAGTGGACAGATACACTCCGTTTGGTGTGCCCGCAAAAATCCTGTCGCCATCAATAACCAGGTTATTATTCCCAAAAACCGGAAAGTTGTTATGTGTTGACCAGGTTGCTCCATAATCTGTTGAAACAAATAAACCGCCTGAAGAGCTTGCATAAATATATGGGTCGCTCATAGCGATAGAATGCACCTGATTATTGGGTATGTTATTCGATATGTCGGTCCAGTTTTCCCCGTTATCGGCTGAAAGAAAGATACCATTGTAGGTACCGGCCAGCATAACACTATCGTTGTCGGCCAGTGCAAACACCATGTGATTGGCAAGCCCGTTATTATGCTCTGACCAATCGGTTACAGAAGCGGTTGATGAAAATATTCCTGCTTCATCCGTAGCTGAATAAACGGTAGAGCCCCTTTCTAAAAATGAATAGGTCCGGGTTGCTATCATACCGTTGCTGGCCGTAATCCAATCAGCTCCGTTATTGGAAGTTGCATAGATGCCACCGCCAACTGTACCGGCAAAAACCTTGCCGTCACAGGAACCCATAGACCATATTTGTGTGTTTACTAATCCGTTACTAATATTTGTCCAGTTATTGACATTGATGGGAGATGAAAAAACACCCATTTCATTGGTTCCGGCATACACGTATATTCCATCGTTCGTGATACTGCTAATGGAATAATAAATGTCCCCGATTAAAGTCCAGGCTGATTCATTATTTGATGCAAGATAGATTTGTCCGAAATCGCTGGCGGCGTAAATAGTTGAACCACACACTGTGAATGATCTTACATATCCAACTGATAAGCCATTATTCATCTGTGTCCAGCTGGCGCCATTATCTGCTGATCTGTATACGCCCGTTGTAGTTCCTGCATAAATGTATGTTCCGTTTACAACCAGAGAAAATACGGTGCAAAAATTCAACCCGTTATTTGCAGCAGTCCAGTTGGCTCCGTTATCGTTGGATACAAAAACTCCATATTCGTTGGTGCCGGCAAATACAGTGTTACCACTTATGGCTAATGAATGAATATAAAATGTTGGTATCCCATTGTTGGCAGCAGTCCAGTTCAGCCCCTGGTCGTCAGAATAGAATATTCCGGCTGAGCTTGTTCCGGCAAAAAGGTTAGAACCACTAACAGCAACAGCGTTAATTTCCTTATTGGCAATTCCATTACCTGCATTCAGCCAATTGTCGCCCAGGTCATGTGAAACAAAAACGCCACCGCACAGGGTACCTGCATATACATCAGTACCATCCGATGTTATACATTCAATAAAACCTCCATAAGGACCATTGGTTTGCTGCCATTGGGCATATAGCATGTTTACCGCCATCAAAAAGGTAAAAAGCAGAAAAAACCTGTTAAAGAACATCATAGATAAATTGTTTTCGTTTATTAAACTGAACCATGGCTTTCAAAAATACGGAACAATTTAAATAAATTGGTGTACTGATGGTGAGGTTTCCGGTTCGCTTCCCGGCAGAGTCTCCTCATGCCCGGGCTTCAGGGGAAGGAGGGCTGCTCTCCAATTCTGATGTCCTTCTCCTTACTTCTTAATTCTTACTTCTCACAGCCTATTCCCTGCTCAAACCTGAAACATCAATCTCTTAACCCATATCCCTCCGGCAATGGCACCTGGAACACAAAACTCTCAAACCTGCCTGTCTCCTGCAAGCAATAGCACGGCAGGCAGGCTTTCAAACCTGCCTTGCAGGCATTCCGGTTTATCCGGACGCTGACAGGAAAATACCTGTCATAGATGCGCTTTGCCTTAATGGGATGGGCTTTTGGTTATCCTGTTCCTGATGGCTGTCCAGGTGCCGGTGATCAGGAAGCTTTCATCCATGTAGCCGGTCATTTTCTCAAACATCATCATTGGCAAGGCAAAGGTGAGCACATCGTCAGCCACGCAAGGCCGTGCCGAGGGGTCAAACATACCGATAACCGCCCTGGGATCGTCCTTCAGGCTTTCGAGGTAAGGATAGTGAACAATGCTGCCGCAGCCTGCGCCAAAAGGGGCTATCACGGCATCACTGCCGGCACGGTCGAACCCGGCGAGGGTAAACAACCCTGACAGCACATCGGGCCTGGCAAAAAATATGACTACCTCCGGTTCATCGCTCTCCGTGAGCATGTCCCACCGCTTAAAAACGATGTTCTGCCCCTCTTTGGCCGTATGCACCTGGTTCTTCATCAGTTCCAGCACAATTTCGGGAGATTGTTTGTAACGTTCACCTTCCATGGCATCGTTGCCGCACGACAGGAAATATTCAAATCCCGGGCGCAGGTTGCCGGTAAATCCCAGGTATCGTTTAGCCCCGCTGCAAAAGAGGTTTTCCTTGTTGAAAACCAGCGATTTGCCATTCCTTACTTTTGCAAGTTCGCAGATAAAGCAGCTTCGGCCCGCCGGTTTCTCAGCCATTTCGGCTCCGCCGGTATCGTTGGAGTAGTAGAATGTGATGGGGAGTGCGGTGCCGGCGAAGTACTTTCTCCAGCGATCAATAAAGGTTTCTTTCAGTGCGGGTTTCATCGGCAGGCTGTTGTTATGAATACTTATAATCGCAAATTTATGCGATTATAATGCCTGTTGAACAGTGCCAGTCAGGTTGTAATGCATGAAGCATCTAAAAATCGAACCGTTATAAAGGCAGGAAGCGGGTTGTATTAACAGCGCCAGGTTAAGCCGAAAGAAAGATTGTGGGATTCATAACTAATGACGATGTTATATTTATTTAATATCTCACTCAGCAAGGCGTCGGCGTTGTTTACATTGCATCAATGACCAATTTTAATGAGTTGTTCTCTTCTCTCATGAAGGACTGACCTTATGAAAATTCTGTAGCTTTTCGAGGTGAATCTCGCGCTGCAGGATTCAGTAAGCGATACAGAAGCAGGCGTGGGTTTGTGCGCAGGCGCGGCTTGTGTCGCGTGAAAGAGATTCACCGTAGAAAACAAAGAATTTTCATAAAGTCTTGATTTTTGCTCCACTTTGTATCAAGACAAAGTGGAAAAACTAATAAGAATAATAATTTCTTCTCTTTGTCCTCAAGCCGGACGGGCTCTTACTTTTTTATAGCGAAATTAAGTAAGCAGGACCGACATTATAAAAATTTCGTACGTTTTCAAGGGAGGAACTTAGCCAGGGCCTTGCGCAAGCGATGCAGAAGCAAGCGTAGGGTTGTGTGTCAGCGCGGCTTGCGTCGCCTGCCTGCCCGTCTAATGCCTGTGGGAGGCAGGCAGGCGTTGCAGTGACGACCCGTAGAAAACAAGAACTTTTCTCACGAGCACATTGAAATTAAGCAAGATGCGAGTAAAATTTTATACAGTCTTGATTTTTGCTCCACTTTGTATCAAGCAAAGTGGAAAATGTGAACAACAGAATCGAAAACGCCATCACCTGATGACCAAAGTTGCAAAATTTTTATTGCAAAACTTACCATAAGCAGCAACGGCTTCCGTTAGCTTTTCTTCAGGTATGACCCCGCTGTTTGAGAATGGTTTGAGTGCCAGGTCAAGCGTCTTATTGCGCAGGGTCCTGCTCCATGTGCCGGTAATTCTGCCGTTGTGCATCATCACAGGGTAGAAGATGCCGTTGTTCGACACAGCTTTCCTGTTATGGGCGGCAGGCAGCGAAGCAGTGCGGTCGCGGTAGCTGATAATATACTCGTCGAAAGCGGGGAGCAGGTGAACCATGTCACCGGCAGGTTTTGCCGATCCTGTTTCCGGTGAGAGCCAGTATGTCTGCCCCCCGGCACTTACCTCTGTCAGGCTGTTTTTTACAGCTTCCAGCGCCCTTTTGGCATCTCCAGTTGTCAACCCCGACCACCAGTTGAAATCGGCCAGCGTGGCCGGGCCGTGGCTGGTGAAATATCTCAGGGCAAGCCTGGCAAGGGCTTCGTCGCGGCTTAGCAGTTCTGTTTTGCCGGCACGCTCTGATAACAGTGCATAGGTGGGTTTATGGCGAGAGATTCTGCCGCTGCATGCAATCCCCTCGGTTTCGGCGCGCTGTAACAGGTGTGATGCCCGGTTGTCACCGGTGTTGATACCTGCCTGCTGCAGTTTTTCAACCAGCGTTTCGCGGGTGAGGTGGTTGCCGCCGGTAAGTGCCTCACCAATGATGCTATTACTTTTGCTGAATATTTTCTCATCAAGGCCAAGTTGCTTGTCGCGGGATGCTGTGGCAGTCCTTTTACGCGGCGCGGTCAGGCTCATCATCCAGCCTATATCGTCACGGCTTACCAGGTGCCAGGTAGGACGCATAAGGTGGGTGCGAAGGATATCACCCCTGTTAAAAACCTCATCAATCATCGTTTCCGTGGATCCCGGCAGGCGGATGCCGATGGCCCATTTTACCATCGGGAAATCCTGCGCCTGCATGGCTCCCATCCACTGAACCAATTCTTTGGCTGATGTAAACACGGGTTGGACAAGCTGCTGGCTTCGAAGACGCAGTAAGGCAATTTCGGGTAAGTTCATTTCGGCAGGTTGAAGGGTTTCTGGTTAGAACTTAGGGGTAATTTGAAGGCGAAGATAAACAGAAGGAGGGGAATGGACAATTGACAATTGACAATTGACAATTGAAAATTGAAAATTGAAAATTGAAAATGGGCACAACTATTTTGCGAGACCCGGCTTGCCGGGGCGAAGCAAACTCAGGAAGAATTGAAAATTGAAAATTGGAAGTTGAAGATGGGCACAACTACTTTGCGAGGTCCCGATTCAATCGGGAGCGATGCAAACTCAGGTAGTTATCGTAGGACTAGGAACAGAGAACAGAGAACAGAGCCTGGAAACCGGATAACTCACGACTGTTATATTTTCCGCACCCCAATCCCTTAAACCCTGAACCACAACTGAATGACAACCGAATGGCCATTGAACCACGCACGAAGCACCACACACGAAGCACTAAGCACTAAGCACTCCTAAACCCCCAAACTCAACCTTCCGCCATTCTGTCACCCAAGCCTACAACATATCCGTCAAAATAGCATATATTTCAATTATTTCCCCGCAAGGCCCGGTTTTTGATTATGCAGCGGCACCAGAAAGGAGAACAACATGAACTTTAATCAATTCACTATAAAA
>DAONEL010000130.1:5272-6784 GCA_035403045.1 Bacteroidales bacterium | reverse complement strand
ATTTCGCTGCCAGTGATCTCAAACTTAAACGGTTGCTCACTCCAGGCAAACTGTCCTTTGCTGGTAAGGATGAGCGGCTGCAACTGGTTCGACTTGTTGTTTCCGTAAAGGTCCATGGAATAATCACCGGAAAAGGGCATCAGGTGCCCGTCGTTGATTACGCCGGCCCACACTTTTTCGCCGGGGGCAAGGGTAATTTTGATGGTCTCAGCCTTATTCTGGCTATTGCTGATAAAAGGAACTGCCAAAAGGCAGAAGCAAATGACAAGTCGGTTGAGCATGGCTGGTTATTTAAAATTTGTTGCCAGGCCGGTCTGTCAAATGTTTTTATGAAGAAACAGCGACTATCTGAGTCCACCTGCTACTGGCATCGCAAATATAGGGAAAGCTTCCGGAATGGTTCTCAGAACTCCTCTACCAGGAATATCTTCTTTATTTTCTTGTCCTTCATGCTTCGTCGTTCATCATCAAACTGCACATTATAAATGTAAAATACCGAATGACAATTAGCAAATGTAAAAGTGGTATGGGGCAATGGATGCGGGCAGAAAGGTACGCTGACCTGCAGGCCTGGTATAAACCTGCAATACGCAGATAGAGAACAATGATATAATATACGAAGATCCGTACAAATCCGTAAACTCTGTAATATCCCTGTTCTGATAATCCGCCTGAAACTCCCAATCACTTAGAAGTTGGCGGTTCATTGTCAATTATCTCGCTAAAGTATCGGGCTGTCTATAGTCAATTCCGCCACTGATCCTATTTCCCTTTCTTCGCCAGTATTTCCTCTATTTCATCCATCACTTTATTCATCGAAGCAATGGCATTGTCGAACGGTTCGGAAGTCGTCATATCCACACCGGCTTTTTTCAAAAGTTCAATGGGATAATCGGAGCCACCGGCCGAGAGAAACTGAATATAGTTTTTGAGCGCTTTGGGATCGCCGCTCATCACCTTTTCGGCCAATGAAATGGACGCCGTGAACGAGGTGCTGTACTGGTAAACATAGAAATTGTAATAGAAATGAGGTATAAACGCCCATTCCATGTTAATGTAATCATCCACTTTGCAAATTCCCTTGTCATCACCATAATAGGCCTTTACAATATCCATATACATCTTGGAAAGGCTTTCGCCCGTAAGCGGCATACCCTTTTCGGCAGCTTCGTGAATTTTGAGTTCAAACTCGGCAAACTGCGTCTGACGGAACAGCGTACCTTTAAAACGGTCGAGCCAGCCCATGAGTAGTGAAAGCCTCACATCGTCGTTGGTTTCCTTGTTGAGCATGTAGTTAAACAACAGCACTTCGTTGAAGGTGGAAGCCACTTCGGCCACGAAGATCGGATAATCGGCCAGCGGGTATGGCTGCGTTTTGTTTGAGAGGTAGCTCTGCATGGTATGGCCAAGTTCATGTGCCATCGTGCTCATATCTTCGTACAGATCGGTATAGTTGAGCTTTATATAGGGATGTCCGTCGTAATATGCGCCTTCCGAATAGGCTCCCGACTG
>DAONEL010000130.1:0-5172 GCA_035403045.1 Bacteroidales bacterium | reverse complement strand
CCTGAGAGCATTTCGCCGTAGGAAGCCTGAAATTTTGCATAGTTATCCCAGAATGCTTTGAAAACGATTTCACGGTCCTGGCGGTTGGCCGAAGCCCTGTAACGATTGTATACTGCTTTGGTTACCACTATTTTATCCCCGTTCGACAGGGTTGCCTCTGGTGCCGGCATTTCACCATCGGAAAAAGTGTTGTAGATAGAGGCTGCCGACCCGCTAACCATAGCTGACATAGCCAGCAACTTTTCTTCACCTTCGCCCAGGGTGTGCGCCTTGCTCCGAAACATGTTTCCGAGGCTCATGCGGTACACTTCAAGTTTGGGCTCTGATTTTATGTATTCATCAATCACTTTCCAGTCGGCAGTGAGGATTTCGGGTTCAACAAATGCCGCTGCCGCACCGAAATCGGAAAAGAGTTTCATCATCTCCTGTTTCATGCCTGAGTATTTCATGTCGCGGGTATCGAGGTCGGCGTTCAGGTTGGCATAGAGGTAGAGCTTTGATGCCTCTTTCATCACCTGTGAGTTGAATTCGAGGTATGCCAGCAGGTCCTTTGCCGACCGTGTGAGCGTACCTTTGTATTTAGGCACATCGGCAAGCCTGAGGGTAAGATTATCTTTTGTGGTACGCCAGTCGGCATCCGTTTTGTAGATGTCGGTGAGGTTCCATTTGTACTTGTCGGGGATATCATTTCTTGATTTCTGTCCAAAACTGCTTGTGGCAGCAATCGTTGTCAACATGATCATAAACAGGACTTTTGCGGGAAGAAAATTGCTTTTCATTAATAGGAGATTTTTGAACGTTCAAAAATAGGTTAAAAATGTGAATGGCGGGTTAGTGCTTGGCGCTTAGCGCTTGTTCAGTGGCCATATACACACTCGCATCTCTCCTGATTTCTTTTGACAGGCAGATTATTCACTATGCTTTCATTCCAGTTTCTCTGACTAACCCAGCACAATTTTTAATTCTATCTTTGACCCTGATAACAGGAAAGCTGTGATTGATGCCGGGCTTTCACACAACTTGCTCACTCTCATGTACTACAGGATGCTGTTTATAAGGCCATTTGTTTGCCTGTTCCTCCTCATGGGGTTACACTCAATAGCGCAGTCGCAGCATATTGTGGTGACCGACAGCAGCAGGCAAATGAGGTACGAGGAACTTTTCAGTACCCTGGAGAGGCGCGATACCGTTACATTCTTTTACAATCTGGAATGGTTTGCCGACAAAACCGTGCATCCCACTGTTGCCACCCTGCCGCTTGCTGATGCGCTGCACAGAATTTGCAGTCTTTGCGGTCTCGATTTCGTAGTGATCGACAAGCACTCAGTCGTTTTCATCCCGGGCAAAAATGGTGCTGAAAACCGCATGCAGGACGATGCCGGCGTGATGTTGATAGGCAACCTGCTGGAATCAGGTAAGTACCCGCGCGCCACTGTCACCGGAACTATCAGCGACGGCACCACGGGAGGGCCGCTGCCGGGAGCCATTGTTTCGGTTGAAAAACTCCGTGCTCATGCTGTCACCAACCGCGAAGGCAAATACTCGCTTTTGCTGCCGGCGGGGCAGCATCTGCTTTCGGTGAAATACGTCGGGTACCAGGATCTTGCCATCAGGATACATGTAGTGGGCGACGGCGAATGTAATCTCGACGCGTTTGAGAAATCGCTACAACTGCAGGCTGTGGTCATCACCGACCAAAGGGCCGCGAATAATGTGTCGCGCACGCAGATGAGCGCCTTACGCCTTGATGCAAAAACCATCAGAGAACTGCCGGTATCTCTGGGCGAAACCGATATAATCAAAAGCATCACACTGCTGCCGGGAGTACAGTCGGTAGGTGAGTTTGGCTCAGGATTCATTGTGAGAGGCGGCAACACCGACCAAAACCTCGTGCTGGTGGAAGATGTGCCACTATTCAACTCCTCTCACCTCTTCGGGCTCAACTCAGCCATCAATCCCGACCTTATCTCGGGCGTCACTCTCTTTAAGGCAGGCATACCGGCGCGCTATGGCGAAAGATCGTCGTCCGTGATGGCCGTGAAACTTGGTGGCACCAACGCCAAAACCGTGAAAGCAAGAGGCGGCATCGGGCTGCTCAACAGCAGGCTGGCTCTCGAAATACCTCTGTTCAAACAAAAAGCAAACCTGCTGATCGGGGGTAGAACATCCTATTCCGACTGGCTTCTGCAAAAGCTTCCCGACATCGACTTGCAAAACAGCTCCGCCGGATTTTACGACCTCAACGGAGTACTCACAGTCGACGCTGGAAAACACAATAAACTCTCCTTTTCAGGATATTACAGCAACGACAGGTTCGCCTTCAGCCGCGAAACAAAATACCGGTACAGCAACATGCTGGCCTCTGCACGCTGGACGCACATCTTCAGTAGCAAAATTTCTACATCATTAATGACTGGAATGAGCCGCTACCTTTTCGGGATGAAAGAACTCGACACTCTCAATCCCTACGACGGTAACCGCGTTGATTTCGGCATCGATTACAGCAATGTGAAATGGGTCTTTAACTGGTTTCCTGGCAACAGGCACTCGGTTGAACTGGGTATAAACGGCATATTATACCGTAACCATCCCGGCAAACTTCTCCCTTATGGCGGTCAGTCACTGGTGATATCCCGCAGTGTAGATGATGAAAAAGGAGTGGAAGCGGCAGTTTACGTCAGTGACGATATTGAATTTTCCTCTCGTTTCAGCACCGAAGCAGGGCTGCGGGTAGTGCGTTTCAGCTTGCTTGGTCCAGGTAACGAATACCAGTATGCCGATGGCCTGCCCCGCACCACCGAAACCATCACCGACACACTCCACTACGACAGCAGCACTGAAATAGCATTACAATTCGGCATCGAACCTCGCCTTGCCCTTCGTTTCAGCCTCGACGAACAACGATCTTTCAAGCTCAGCTACACCCGTATACACCAGTTTGTCAACCTGCTGTCGAACACATCGGTAATATCACCCACCGATACATGGAAACTCAGTGATACGTATCTGATGCCCGTAGTTAGCGACCAGGTGGCGGCAGGCTATTTTCACAATCTTCGCGACAACACCATTGAGGCTTCCGCCGAAATCTACATCAAGAGACTGCAAAATCTCCCGGAATACAAGAACGGAGCCCGCTTGCTGCTCAACGATCACCTGGCTACCGATGTTATTACGGCATCGGGCTACAGTTATGGCATAGAACTGTATCTCAAAAAGAACAACGGCTACCTCACCGGCTGGGTCAGCTACACCTATTCACGCACAAAAGAGAAAACCTCCGGCACTGTCGTAGCAGAAATGATCAACGGCAACCGCTATTTCTCCTCCAATTTCGACATCCCCCACAACCTGGTGGTCAACCTCAATTATCACTTCACCCGGAGGTGGCGGGCTTCGGCCACTTTCACATGCCACACAGGACGGCCGGTAACACTGCCCGAACTGCGTTATACTTTCGATGGTAAGCAGGTCATCTGGTACTCCGACCGCAACAAGTACCGCCTGCCGGCATATCACAGGCTTGATGTCGCCATCACCCGCGACCAGAGCCTTAAGCTTAACCACAAATGGAAAAGCAGCTGGACACTCTCGGTGGTGAACCTCTATGGGCGCAACAATGCCTACTCGGCTTTCTATGCCAGGGAAGATGCCCGCACATGGAACTACAGCGGCAACTACAGCCTTTACAAACTCTATATCCTCGGCGTACCCCTGCCAACCATCACCTATAATTTCAACTTCTGATGCCTGACCTGGTAAAATATAAACGGATTTTTTTCCTCGCATTGTTGGCGTTAGCAACAAGTTGCCGCGAGGAATACGATCCCGGCATCGACGTCAGCCAAAAAGTGCTGGTGGTTGAAGGAATGGTCACCAACCTCAATGAACCGGCCTCGGTAACCTTGTCGATGGCCGAGCCCTACAGCTCAGGGGCAGGTGTATCGGCTGTTACAGGCGCTTTTGTTTACCTCCGCGACGAAAAAGGGAAAATTGATGTACTGAGACCCGATTACGACGGCCACTATGTCAGCGAAAGCGCTTTCAGGGGCGTTACCGGGAACACCTATACACTGCACATACAGGCTTCCGACGGCACGGTGTACAGATCAACGCCGCAAACCCTTCTTCCTGCTGCCGGCATCGACAGCATATACGGAGAACTGTCGGAGCAGGAATTCATCTACAAAGATGTGTGGGGAAACACTACGGGCAAAATGGAAATAGGGGTGCAAACCCTAGCCGATTTCCATTCCAATGCCGGTGACAGCGTACATTTCAGGATAGGAACACATATGCTCATTGGATATTCTTACATCGATCCCACCACACAGCCTTTTGCCACCATTTATTACTATTGGAAAAAGCTGGAAAAAGACAGAACGCTCAACGTAACAGGTGTTGACAATTCTATCAGCACCGGAGGAATAAAACGCTATTCCGCTTATTTCTTCCCGCTCAATCCTTTCCTCTACGGGATGGCCGCCGGTCAGTTTCTTGAAAACTTTTTTCTACAGGTAAGGGTTTTCACCCTCAATGACGAAGCTTTTGTCTATTACAGGGATGTGAGCAGGCAACTGAGCGCTACAGGCAAACTCTTCGATCCCATTGCCACACAGGTTTATGGAAACATCACCTGTACAAACAATGCATCGAAAATGGCGCTTGGGTTCTTTGAGGCTTCGGGCTGTGTAAAACAAAGCTACTGGGTACAGCCAATCACAGGAGAAAATCGGGTTGCCTATGGACTTACCTATGATCTCGACAGCATCCCTGAGTCAGGAAAAACAATACAGGAACGGCCATATTTCTGGCATTTCTAATGTAACAACCCATGAAGATAACCCGCACAATCACACGATACCTGCTGGCTGCCATGATGATGATGGCTGCAACGGGTGCGCTTCGTGCTGCTGAAATACACTGCGGCAGGGTTGTTGTTTTCACCGACAGGGACATTTACATAGCGGGAGAGCAGCTGCTGTTCACACTTCACATCAACGGAGAATCCGGCGGGCAAACTTCTGCTTCCGGAGAGATTGTCTATCTGCTGCTTCGTGATAGCCGGCAGGGGCCGGTAGCAAAGGTATGTATGAAAACCGCCGGAGGCATGGCATATGGAAGTATCAGTCTGCCCGACACTCTTGCTACCGGCTATTACCAGCTTGTGGC
>DAONEL010000129.1:0-6843 GCA_035403045.1 Bacteroidales bacterium | reverse complement strand
GGTTGAGTTTCGCATCGGTAAGGTTCATGCTGTTGTCCGATTTCTCGGCCAGAAATAATTTTCGCCTGGCATATACCAGTGCCGAATCGGACTTATACGATTTATACTCATCGAAGAGCCTGCCGCAGATTTCAAACTGCTGCTGATTCGACGCAGCATAGATGAGTGAATTTTTAAGTTCCCGGATGCTGTCTTCCTTCTGCCGGTCAAAATCCTTGTAGTTTTTTACAGTCCGGTCCAGTTTCCTCAACAGGGAATCGGTTCCGCTGCCGCCGAAAAGTATCAGCGGTATATTAAAGACCAGCAACAGGGTAAACCATTTTATCATGCGCGTTTTCCTCAATTGAAAGATACAAATTTAATAACTTAATGATCGATTATTAATATTGCCATTTTCTCCCGGCTGTTTCGCAGTTTAGTCTGATGCTATTTTCTGGTATTTTATTTTCACATGTTACCGATGACTTTGTTAAAGCTCTCCTGACAGATAGCCTCCCTGCCGGTGACAGTCCATCGCGCATGATTTTTTTACCGTCTAAAACCGGCACAAAATTTCCTATACATAAATTGATCAGAATGATGTAAACAAAAACCTTTGTGATGATTGCAAGCATTTGCACCGGTTGAAATGTAAAAAGCTGAGAATCCCTGTTAAAAATTGCGGAACAGAGGCTGCCGGCGCAATTTTTACATCCTGGCATCAGGAAGATGCCGGAAACTATTAACATAACTGATTGTCTTCATGTTTATAACTTTTTATTACCATTTACATTAATACTCAGCGAATGCCTACATTTACTATCAGGAAATGTGGCTTTTAACCGGAAGAAAGAGAGTTATAAAATGCTAAAAAGGATGTAACCGGGTAGAATGTTTTGGTAATAATTAAGAAGTGCAGCACTTACAACCCGTGAACAAGTATAACATCACAATCTTAGTTTGTCCACTTTCGTTAACTGTAAAAATGTAACCATGAAAAAAGGACTCCCGATACTCTCGTTGTTGTTGCTTTCTGTAACCCTCATACTGAACGGTTGTGAAAAAGAATCCGCTTCAGATGACCCTGCCATCAGCGATAAAAGCCTGTATGAGCATACGGTTTATTCGATGGCCAAATGCTTTAAAGATGTATACAACCAAAACCTGGCGGGCCACCCGGCTGGAGGCCAGAACATGACTGTCAACGGGCCGATGGGAGGAACGGTGATCATTACAGGCAACACGAGTTATGATCAGACGCATGGCATAACAACGGTTGATCTCGTATTTAACATGACTTCGGTGAAATACACCACCAATTCGAACGACTGGCTTACCGAAATAACCATGACCGGCTCCATTACCTATACGGGAAGCTTTTCCGACAGCTATACCAGCCTGAATCATCAGTCATCAGCTATGCAGATAACAGGTACTGTAACACACGATGGGGATGAACGTGCGATTGACGAAAGCGGCCCGGTGAGTATCAACCTGTCCGATTCGGATATTACGGCAAATATTTTTGGCCACAGCGTATCCTGGTAAGGTTTCCATTTTTCGGGCCGGGCCTGATAAATAGTACACGTTCCTTGTATCTCAGAAATTGTGTGAAGCGGAGACGACGTGTGCGGTTTTTATACCCGGTCCCCGGTTTTGAAAGGATATGAGGCTTTACAGAGAGTCAGAAAATAACTGAAAATTATCCCTGGTTCTTCTGCACTCTCAGATCGCCAGTCCGGCACGAGGTAGCTTTTATCAAATCTTCCGGCGCTATTTTCAACTGCATGCCTCTGATTCCCGCACTGACAAAAATATGATCACGGAGGATGCAGCATTCGTCGATAAAAGTCGGGTAGTCCTTTTTCATTCCGAGCGGGGAACAACCGCCCCTTACATAACCGGTAAGGCTGAAAATTTCTTTCATGTGAACCATTTCGGCGCTTTTATTGCCTGAAATACGGGCTGCCTTTTTCAGGTCCAGTTCTTCAGCCCCGGGAATAATACACACAAAGATCCCGGATTTATCGCCACGCAAAACCAACGTTTTATATACCTGATCAACAGGCTGATGTAATTTTTCAGCTACCGCTATGGCGCTCAGGTCCGATTCGTCCACCCCATAAGCCAGGAGTTCGTACTGTATACCTTTCCTGTCAAGGATCCGGGCTGCATTGGTTTTCGTCATAATTCCCCTGCTTCGAATTTTTCAATCATCTCGCCGGCAATACTGATATTGCGGGCATGTTCCGGAAGATGCCCCCGGGCAAACCAGGCAGCCTCCGCAATTTCAATATTATCTGTTACTATGGGCTGATTTTCATCGGCTTCAGCAATAAAACCGATCATCATAGAACCCGAAAAAGGCCAGGGCTGGCTTTTATAATAACGGATATTGGCGACTTCCAGCCCGACTTCTTCCTTAACTTCACGTGTTAAGGCATCCTCCAGCGTTTCACCCACATCAACATAACCGGCAATAAGTGAATACCAGGCCCCTGGAAAATTCGTGTTGCGGGCAAGCAGTATTTTATCATTACAGAGAATGGCGACTATGATAGCCGGGGATATTTTCGGATAAACAACCGTGTTGCAGTCCAGGCAAACCATGGCCCTTTCATCCGGTTTATGCACTGTTTTTGAACCGCATTTCCCGCAAAACCTGTTTTGCACGTACCAGTTCATCAGGTGGAATCCGGCCATGCTGATCCAGGCAATTTCCGGTTGTTTGACGTTGCGGAAAAAACTGATATCCTTGTAAATAAAACAGGGGTCCTCAGTCTTCAGGCTATCCCAAACCAGGAAACACGGGACATCATCGAGCATGAACAGAAATACAATTTCCGTGTTCTTTGTAATTTCCTGAAAATCTGCCTTTCGCGGAATTTCAAATTCGTTGCCGCGGGTTTTCAGTAACAATGAATTTCCATCAAAATGAAGTATAAAATCCCTTTCCCCGATAATTCTGCCTGCCAGAAAATGATTATCGAAACGGTGCGGAAAAATTTCCTGTATCATGCTGATTTCCTGTTTAGTTCAAGTTGCAGGATAAATGACGTTTAACCCTGCGAAGGTAAACAGAATATCGCTCAGCAGGCTTGTCCCGGAAATGCGTGGCAGGAAGGCCAGGGATTGACAGGCTTCCGCTGAAACCACTAAGACACTCAGAACACTCAGGGGCACTTAGTTTTTGACCAAGGAGCCACGAAGAACATGGAGGAATACGGAGAATTGCATATTCTTAGTGAACCTCAGTGGCCTCAGTGCCTTGGTGGTTGCCTTCTCTTTAACCACTAAGACACTCAGAACACTCAAGGGCACTTAGTTTTTTACCACGGAGACATGGAGACCACGAAGAAACACAGAGCATTACATCATTCTCAGTGAACCAAAGTACTCTCAGGGCCTGTGGTTTTCTTCAACACCGTTCTTCGTTTTCCGTTCTCCGTTCTCCCTGCTCCCTGCTGCAGCATTTTCTTAGTGAACCTTAGTGGCCTCAGTGCCTTGGTGGTTGCCTTCTCTTTAACCACTAAGACACTCAGAACACTCAGGGGCACTTAGGATGTTTTTACCACGGAACCACGAACATGGAGGAATACGGAGAATTGCATATTTTCTTAGTGAACCTTAGTGGCCTCTCAGTGCCTTAGTGGTTGCCTTCTCTTTAACCACTAAGACACGCAGAACACTCAGGGGCACTTAGGATTATTTACCACGGAGCCATGAACATGGAGGAATACGGAGAATTGCATATTTTCTTAGTGAACCTTAGTGGCCTCAGTGCCTTAGTGGTTCTTTTTTACCACGGAGCCATGGAGGACATGTAGGAACACGGAGCAAGGTATCGTTTCTCAGTGAACCGTGTTCTCGATGCCGTGGTTCCCTTTCTTTTTACCACTCAGACATGGAACACGAAGAAGCACAGCCCCGGCTGATTGAAACTTTTATACTTTAGTATCATTAAATCACATTCCATGCCCTACGCTCGTCGTCTGCTGTATCTGCTGATCCTGGTGATTATGCCGGTACTCTCGTTTGCCGGAAACACCACGAAGAAAGACTGTGATTCGCTGATCCTGCAGGGTATTTACAAGATGAAAACCCGGAGGTATGTTTATGCACTCGAAGATCTCTCAAAAGCACGCCAGATAGCCGCTGAAAACAAATGGTACTCCCAGGAATTTCTGGCGCTGAACAATATCGGACTGACTTACTACAAGATGCTTGACAACGGCAATGCCGTCACGTGTTTCCTGAATGCCTATGAATTGGCGCTTGCCAACAAATCTCCCACCGATGAGATGATCATCCTTAACAACATTGCACTGGTTTATTCACGTGAAAAGAAATATGAACAGGCCGAGGAATATTTTCTGAAGGCTTTCGCCATCGCAAAGGATGAAAAGATATCGTCACGTATCGGGATGTATGCAACCAACCTAGCCCAGCTTTATCTCGATAAAAAGGATTTCATTTCTGCCGAAAAGTTCTTAAGAACCGCCATCCCAAATCTCACAGAAAAGCCACAGGTGCTCATAAATGCTAATATTCTGAAAAGCACCTTGTTACTGGAGAACGGGCAGGCTGCCAGGGCCATCGCAGACCTCGGCCCCTTACTGCAAAATGCGGTAAAGAGTGGATTTATTGAGGAAACCGTTGAGATAAACCTGCTGCTATCCAAATGTTATTCAGCCCTTAATCAGTTTGGCATGGCTGAAGATTATGCCCGGCGGGCTTTAAAAATGTGCACCGATAAAGAAGTGAAAATTAAAATATTCAGCCAGCTTTCGGTAATCGCCCTGAAAATTCACGATATCGGTAAAATGGCTACAGCGAAAGATTCCGTCATCATGCTGACCAATATGGTCAACGAAACGATGAACAGAGAGCTGCTCGAAAACTCACGGCTAAAATTCGAGCTGGCTGCTTCACAACATGCATTGGATATCAATAATACCAGATTACAGAATCAGCGGAAACTATATCTGCTGATCGCGCTCCTGCTGATCCCCACCCTGTTGGCGTTGATCTGGGCCGTCCGGAAGAAATCCATCGCCGCAAAGCAGGCTAAGATCATTGCCGAAGGAAACCTGAAAATCACTGAATTGGAACTGGAAAACGAAAAGATCCAGACGACTGTCCTTAAAAACGAGCTGAAGGAAAAGGAATTACTCGCACAACTGGAAGCGGAGCGACAGAAAGAATATGCCGCCAGCCTGTCATGGGAAATTGAACAAAAGAACAAGCAACTCTCCGACAAAATTCTCTTTCAGTCTACCCGAAATGAGCTTATCGAAGAAATCATCGGAAGGATATCCCAATCACCGGGTTTCAGAGAAAAACCTGACTTGGTCAGGATTATCCACGACTTACGGATTTACCTTAAGGAAGACAGCCAGTGGGATGAAATCACCTCCAATTTTGAACTTGTAAATACCCGCTTTTTAAATGCCCTTCGTACAATGCATCCCAATCTTACAGCCAATGATATCAGGTTCTTGTCGTTTGTTTATCTCAACCTCAACAATAAGGAAATTGCCAACCTGCTGAATATTTCCGTCGAAGGTTGCCGCAAAAGAAAAGAGAGGATAACAGCCAAGCTAAAACTGGATAAAGAAACTTCGCTCCTGGCCTATCTGTCTCATCTACAGTAAAACATTCTTCACCTGTCACATAATGTCACGCCTTTTGTCACGGATTGTAACCTTAATTATTTACTGCGTTTGATTGAGGCATTGTTCTTTTGCAAAAAAATCAATTACTCAATTTATCAGAAATGAAAAAACAATCTTTACTCCTCGCATTTCTATTTGGCGTTTTCACTCTTTCTGCACAGGAAAGGCCTGATATTGAAGGCGATCTGATCCTATGCCCCAATACCAACGGCACGGCTTATGTTACAAACCCTGTGTTCGATACCTATCAATGGTATTTCAGGTATTGGTTTCCGGCCAATCAGCCTTTCGTTCCCATTGAAGGAGCTACCTTTTTCACTTTCACCTATGATTGGTATACCTATGACCAGGCCCAGCTCAAAGTTGTTGCCACGCTAAACGGACAAACCTTGGAATCAGATACCATTCAAATTGACAGTTACAACTGGGCTTCGATGACAATTATGTGGGATGAAAGCACCCCCGGGTTACATTACGATTGGGACAACAATATCTTTTTCCTGGAATCCGGATATGTTTTCCCCCTTGATCTGCAACTACCGTATTCTCAAAACATTCAATGGTATAAGGATTCTGAAATCATTCAAGGAGCAAACAACAGTCATTTCGAAATCACAGGCCCCGGATTATATTACGTTTCGGCAGGGCCAAATGTATGTCCCGACAACATTGCCAGTTCCCCCGTTTTTGATGTACAAGCATATGTTGGAACTAACAACATCGAAGTCGGCAGCGTAAATATCTATCCGAATCCAGCCGAAGATTACCTGATCCTGAATTCCCCCGCCAATGAAAAGTTTGAAAAATTCACCCTATCCGACCTTTCTGGAAGGGTTTTACAGGAAGGGCCTCTTACATCATCCGAAGCAAGGATAGACATTATATCCCTTAAGCCCGGAACATACCTCATGAAGATGGAAGGTGAACACGGTCCGGTTTTGAGAAAAATCATGAAAAAATAATTCCCTCCTGCAAACACTACTTTGAAATAGGATTCAACTGTTTAAATACAAGAGGCTGCCTCAAAAGTCATGAGGCAGCCTTTTTATATTCATTGCTGAGAACAGGAAGGCTTGGCAGAATGCAGTGTGATGCATCTTTTCTGAGTGAAATCTTCTTGGTTGCCTTCTCTTTAACCACTAAGATTTCTATGTTAATAAACAAACAGAATTATTTCTCTTCTGATAGA
>DAONEL010000128.1:5731-6993 GCA_035403045.1 Bacteroidales bacterium | reverse complement strand
ACATATTCATCGCTCACAAACTCGTAATAGTTCATCAGGTTATAGGAATATTCGTCGAGCCAGAATGTTTCGTTGCCTGAATGTATTTTCAGCAGCGGGTAAGGCAGTTTGCCCCAGATTTTCCCGGCTTCCAGCGTGTATTTCGACCATCCTGCTGACAAAAAGTTAAACCACTGCGTCACCCTCAACTGTGCGCGGTGATATTCATAGTCGCCGCTGAACAGCCCCTTTATGCCATAAGTATATTGAAAATCAAGCACCGGGTACTGCGAGCTTACTGTCATGCGTTCAAATTCACCAGCAATCACTTTCTCCCTGTAGCCATAATGAATATCGAGTTGCAGCTCCGAAGTGATCATGCTGAAGTGCGGCTCATAGCCTCCGCCCTGCGGGTCGTAGAGGCTGAAACCGGTTTTACCGATATTATAAAGTTTGCGGTTTGAAAAAGTAACCGTGTTAGAAAACCCTGTGAACCATTCATGTTTGTATGAGCCTCTTAATTCCTCCACCAATGAAAGCTTATCCTGCGGGTTTCGCCTGAAAATGGAGCTGAGGAAAAAATCCTCGCGTAAAGCATCCTGTCCCATTCCAAGTTGCTCAGTGTCATACCTGTAAGAGGCCGAAATTACCCTGTCGGGAGCTTTCTGAAGCATGTAGGTGAAACCCGCTTTGTACTTTAGCTTTTCATCAAGGGTTCCATAAGCCAGATAGCCTTCGAGCATCAGCTTTTTACTGAAATCGTTACTTGTTCGTCCTCCAACCCTGAGCCTGAGCCCTTCCGTGGCATTTGCGCTGATCATTGATGCATAAGGCCCCCATTCAAAATTGCCTTTCACATAATAACCAGTCATCACCATGCTGATGATGTCGTAATACGTATTGAAAACCGGCATTTTCAGCAGGGTGTCGGCAAGTTTGTAAACCGAAGCTTCGCGATGCGACAATAACTCGGGACGGTTATTCTCCCAGTAATTGTCTTCCTGCAGGGCCGCATCCTGCAGCACCACAATATCGCTGGGTATGTTGTAAATCTTGGGATCGGCAGGCGGATCGAAATTGTAATTGCTGTATATCGCAGTGCGCGTTCCGTAGAAGCCCATGGTCTTTTTGGCGTCTTCAAAAATGTTGAAATCGGCCATGAGTTTTTCTCTCGTCAGCATCCATCGGTTATTGCCTGTTTCTTCAAACTCCTGCGAAACGATCATGTCGTTGACAAAATTCACATTGGCATCGCTCACAATCCGCATATCAACCTTCTTTAT
>DAONEL010000128.1:0-5631 GCA_035403045.1 Bacteroidales bacterium | reverse complement strand
ATTTTGGATGCTTTGATAATTTCCTTACGGCTATGCGGAGAGTTGCGGTAATACAGTTCCGACATGGCTTCCGAAAGCATAACCGGCAGGTAAGCTTTGCCGTTGATCACGCTGGTATCCATGTGCTCAAATATGAAACGGAAAGGTTTCATCACCCGGCTCGACTGGAACTTACCCGAAATGTTGTTCACATCGAACTGCATCTTGGTGTATGCTTCGCAACGGAATTCGTCAACTTTATAAGGATCGTTCTGCGGTTTGTTACTGATGATTTTCTTCAATATCACTTCGGCGGGATTTACACCCGGGCGTATAACAACTTCCGGCAGGTCGATATTAACCGGATCCAGTTTAAAATCAACTACCTGGTACTGATTAGGCCTGACCTTAACGCCTGCCGTCCGGTAACCGATATAGGATACAAGCAGGCTATCGACCGGCTTGCGCGATTCGAGTGAATACCTGCCATCGAAACCGGTGGTTGCCCCGATGGTTAATCCTTTAAAATAAACATTTACAAAAGGCATCGGCTGGTTTGTAGATGCATCCGTCACCGTGCCGGTGATTTTGGTAACCTCCTGTGAAAACAACAGCATTCCCTGCAGCAGGATGGCCAAAATTACCGGCATCCTTCTCACTGAAAAAATTGCTGTTCTGTTGTAAAAAAACTTCATCACAGGATATTAATCAAACAATGTGCCTTAATGTTTAAGATCATCCCAAAATTCGACAGCCCTGCGCATGTGGGGTACCACGATGGTACCGCCAACCAGTGTTCCGATACCTAAAATTTCGAAAAACTCCTCCTCGGTAACGCCATTTTCTGCACATTTCAGGATATGGTATTTGACGCAATCATCGCAGCGCAGAACCAGCGAAGAAACCAGTCCGAGCATCTCCTTGGTTTTAACATCAAGAGCTCCGGGCATATAGGCGTTAGTATCCACATTGAAGATACGTTTCACCACCTTATCGTCTGACGAAAGGATGCGCTCATTCATCCTTTGCCTGTATTCATTAAAATCGTCGGCTTTCTGTCCCATGAAACATGGTTTTCAAAACAGTAAATAATCGTATTGAAAAGAAGAATCAGATGATACCCTCTTTGAGGATATCGTGCAGATGTATAACACCGGCATAGGAGCCGTTGTTCACAACAAGGAGTTGTGTGATGTTGTTGGCACGCATAATATCCAGTGCGTCCGACACCATCGCATCCTGCGCTATGGTTTTTGGATTCACCGACATAACATCGCATGCTTTCAGGGTTGCAAACGAATCGTGTGTATGAAGCATACGCCGCAGGTCGCCGTCGGTAATTATTCCGGCAATTTTCCCCTGGTCGATCACTGCTGCAACTCCCAGCCGTTTCGAAGAGATTTCGAGAATTACGGTTTTTATATCATCATCGGGTTTTACCTCGGGCTTCTCATTGTATATATAAACATCCGAAACCCTTAGGTAGAGCTTTTTCCCCAGCGCCCCGCCGGGGTGATAACGGGCAAAATCGCCTGCAGTAAATCCCCGGCATTCGAGCAGGGCAGTTGCAAGGGCATCACCCATGGCAAGCTGCGCCGTGGTGCTGCTTGTAGGTGCCAGGTTGTTGGGACAGGCTTCGCGTTCAACAGTGGTATCAATTATATAATCGGCTTCTTTGGCCAGGTAGGATTCACGATTACCTACCATAGCGATAAGCACATTGCCCATGAGTTTGAGGAAAGGCGCAAGTACCTTAATTTCAGGGGTGTTGCCGCTTTTTGAGAGGCAAAGAATAATGTCATCCTTGCCAATCATGCCCAGGTCGCCGTGAATAGCATCTGCAGCATGCATAAAAATGGCCTGTGTCCCGGTTGAATTGAGCGTAGAAACCAGTTTTGCCGCAATGTTGGCGCTTTTGCCTATGCCGGTAACAATCACCCTGCCTTTTGACTGATAAATCAGTTCAACACATTTAATGAAGTCACCGTCAACCATGTGAGTAAGGTTCTCAATAGCCTGCGCTTCTTCCTTTAAGGTTCGTAAAGCAATTTGACGGATTTCTTCGGGTGATTTCACAAGGACGATTTTAAAACCCAGAGGTCAAAGGTAATAATAAAATTACCGGGTGCATATTTTCACGAAAGTCAGTGATGTCAGTATTTTGAGCTGCTTATGCTGTTTGATTGGTTTTCAATTATATACGAATTTTGATATTTATCGATGTTCGTTAAGTGTTATTTGAACAATTCATTATACTTTTGCACACTTTTTGAGAAATGAAGATATGTTTTCAAAATTTTTTAGAAACATGATCGATTGATTTTCAGCATATTTCATCAGGTTGGAAACAAAATACTCCCATGAATGCTGAAAAGAAATTGAATCCTTCGTCGAAAAAGTGCCATTATATATTATCTTTAACTTACTAAACGGTACCGGGAAATAACTGCATTGCACATGGAAAATGTGGTTTTTACCAGGAAATGTTCAGTTAACCTGTTGGTTCAGCTTAGAAAACGTTTGTAGGAAAGCTAAAAATGATGGGATTTCGATCAGGTTCGGATTATATTTGCATAAATGCATGCAGGTGAACATCCGAAAAGACCGGGCCTCAAAGTGTGCAATGAATTGATGAAGCAAGCAATTGCTAATATGAATTACAATGAGTGTAAAGAGAATTACTGAAGACTACACCGACTATCCTCTCCACGACCTGCTTAAGAAAATATTTGGTTTTGAGAGCTTTAAAGGAAACCAGGAAAGTATCATCCGGAATGTGCTGAAAGGCAACGATACTTTTGTAATCATGCCTACCGGTGGTGGTAAGTCAATGTGCTACCAGTTGCCTGCCATCATTATGCCTGGTACTGCGATCATCATTTCACCGCTGATTTCGCTGATGAAAAACCAGGTGGATGCCATCAGGCAGTTTGGCACCGACAGGGGGATAGCCCATTTTCTGAATTCCTCACTTTCGAAAAACGAAATTACGGAAGTAAAGGATGACCTGATCAGAGGCAATACCAAGCTGCTGTATGTAGCACCCGAATCACTTACCAAAGAAGAAAACATTGCGTTCTTCAAAGACATAAACATCTCTTTCTATGCGATTGACGAAGCCCATTGTATTTCGGAATGGGGCCACGATTTCAGACCTGAATACCGCCGCTTAAGGCCCATCATAGAAAGCATAGGGCAGGATGTGCCGGTAATGGCACTAACAGCTACGGCCACACCTAAAGTGCAGCAGGATATCCTCAAGAACCTGGGCATGCAGGAAGCTTCCCTTTACAAATCGAGTTTCAACCGCCCGAATCTGTATTATGAGGTTCGCCAGAAAAACGAAGAGGTAAATAAAGAGGTTATCAAGTTCATCAAGATGAACCTGGGAAAATCAGGCATTATTTACTGCCTGAGCCGCAGGCAGGTTGAAGAACTCTCGGAAACCCTTCAGGTAAACGGCATCAAGGCATTGCCATACCATGCCGGCCTCGACTCACAAACCCGGGTTACCAACCAGGATAAATTCCTGATGGAAGAGGTTGATGTGATTGTAGCAACCATAGCGTTTGGAATGGGTATTGACAAACCCGATGTAAGGTTCGTAATCCATTACGACATGCCTAAAAGCCTCGAAGGCTACTACCAGGAAACCGGCCGATCGGGCCGTGATGACGGTGAAGGCAACTGCCTTGCATTCTACAGCTACGACGATATTGAAAAACTGGAAAAATTCAGCAAGAACAAGGGCGTAGCCGAACAGGAAATTGCTAACCAGTTGCTCATGGAAGTTGTTTCGTATGCCGAATCGTCGATGTGCCGGCGCAAACAATTGCTCCACTATTTTGGCGAAGTTTACCCTGAAGAGAACTGCGGAAACTGCGACAACTGCCTGCACCCCAAAACCAAGATCGACGGGCGCGAACATGTTGAAATTGTCCTGGAGACCATCCTGGCAACCAAGCAGCAAACCAAGGCCAAGCATATTGTTAACATCCTTATCGGGAAAGTGACTGCCCAAATCAAGCAGTACAAGCATAACGAGCTCGAATTTTTCGGCAAGGGAATGGAAGGAAGTGAGCGTTTCTGGGATGGCGTTATCCGCCAGATGCTCATCGAACGCCTTGTTGTTAAAGACATTGAAAACTACGGCATACTCAAAGTCACACCCGAAGGGAATAAATTCCTGAAGAAGCCCTATTCCATCCTGGTTGCCCAGGACGCCGACCCCGAAGAAGCCGAAGATGATGAACTGCTGGCTGCCGGCGGCGCACGCACAAGCACTACCGATAAAACACTTTTCTCACTGCTTAAAGACCTGCGCAAGGAAATCGCCAGGAAAGAAAACCTGCCGCCATTTGTGATTTTCCAGGATCCATCGCTGGAGGATATGGCTATTCAGTATCCGATCAACATGGATGAGTTGCAGCGCATCACAGGGGTTGGCGCAGGGAAAGCAACAAAATACGGCAAGCCTTTCCTCGAACTCATCGCCAACTATGTTGAGGAAAACGAGATCATCCGCCCGATGGATATGGTGGTGAAATCGGTGGTGAACAAATCGGGATTGAAAGTTTATATCATTCAGAATATCGACCGCAAAATCTCACTTGAAGATATCGCCATCGCCAAGAACCTGACATCCGACGAACTGCTGTCCGAAATTGAAAGCATCGTGGCATCAGGAACCAAGATCGACCTCAATTACTACATAAACGAAAATATCGATCCATACCACCAGGAGGAAATCCTTGACTATTTCCATGATGCCGAAACCGACTCAATTGAAGATGCGCTGGTTGAACTGGGCGAGAACGAATTTTCGGAAGAGGAAATCAGGCTGATGCGCATCAAGTTTATGTCGGAGGTCGGCAACTAAGCCTTCCCAAAATTTTATTACTTTCGCAACCTGATCGGCAACAGATCAGGTTTTTGCATTTTTCTAACGCATAACAAATCAATCATCATGACCGAAGAGACTACTTCCGAAAACATCGCCAGCGAAGCCGTCAACCCTGTTGAACCCGCCAATGATAACACTCAGCCGGTTGCCCCGGATGAACCTGTTGCTCATCCCAGGAAAACTGACAAATACCAGATGCTGCTGGCAATCAATATTTTATTGTTCCTCGCTTTGGTTGTTTTATACGTGTTGTTCTTCAGTAAAACCGGAAATGATAGTTCCGGTAAAATAGCCCAGACTTTGCAAAAGGCCGGGAGTGGAACCATGAAAGTGGCTTTTATCAATAACGACAGCGTTCTCGCTCATTACGACCTCGTTACAAAACTTTCGGACGAACTCGCCGGGAAAACCAAACGCCTCGAAGGCGAAATTGCATCAAAGCAGAAAGCTTTTGAAAAAGATGCATCTTATTTCCAGGAACAGGTTCAGAAAAAAGCCCTCTCCGATCAAAGCGCCCAGGAAATATATGCTCAACTGCAACAAAACCAGCAGAGTATAATTGATCTCCGCGACAAATATGCCATGGAACTTCAGCAAAACCAGGTCGACATGAATGTTGTTGTCCTAGATTCAGTGATGAACTTCCTGAAAAGGTATAACGATAAGTACAAATTCGACTACATACTCGGGTTTACCAAAGGCGGAAACATACTGTATGCCAACGATACGCTCGACATTACAAACGATGT
>DAONEL010000127.1:5555-7024 GCA_035403045.1 Bacteroidales bacterium | reverse complement strand
TCTTCAGCAACAGGCCCTGTTGAATGCCATGTTTTCTGTAACTGATTATATATATTACGATAACGTTCGTCCGTTTCGATCAAACCTGAAACTGCACGGAGATCCTCCTCGCGGCATTCACCGGCGAGGTACCGTACAACTTGTTTCTTTATTTTCAGGTTCTCGAACATAGTTATTATATCTGCCTTCTGACAGCTTTTCACATGTTATGACAAACGAAACGGCCTTTACCCTTACTCTGTTTGAAAATATTTTTTATTTAATTATTATCATGCTCAATATCAGCACGATAGGATTTACATATTCCTGCAGATATTTACGAAGGAATTCAAGTGCTTTCACCATTTGTGACTCCACAGTCTTCACTTTTATCTCCATCCGTGATGCAATTTCCTCATAACGAAGCCCTTCGAAACGGCTCATTTCGAATATCTGCCGGCGACGCTCGGGAAGCGAACTGATGGCCAGGCTGATACGTCTCTTAAGTTCATCCTGCATCAGATCAGGTGATTCATCGGCTGCTTCTTCCACTTTAAAGCCGATGTATTCCACGTACCTGCGGTTTAGTTCGCGGTGTTTAACGGTATTTAGCGCGTGATTGGCTGTTGCCCTGAGAAGGTAATTTTTGAGGGATGTGTTTACCGACAGTTCTGAGCGGCGGAACCAGATCTTGCAAAAAAGGTCCTGGACAACTTCCTCGGCAGCATTTTTATCAGAAAGATAGCGGCAGGCGAAATTACACATGGCCGGATAGTAGGATCTGAAAATTTGTTCAAATGCCTGCCTGTCGCCATGCTTCAGCTTGTTAATAAGCAATTTTTCGGATTCTTCCATGCTCCAGCCTGTACCTCAAAAACCTAGCAAATAATAATTCCGCGAAAACGGTTGTAAAGATACAACGAATATCTAAACCAACTTGCTTTCACTTAAATGTCAGATTTTGAATATTTTCCCTTAACCAGAAGCCGTGGCTCCAGCATGTCAGCCATTGCATACTTCACTCCTTCACGTCCGTACCCTGAATCTTTTATTCCCCCATATGGCATATGATCGACCCTGAATGTAGGTACATCATTTACTATAACCCCGCCAACCTCAAAATTTTCGAATGCAAAATCCATCTCACCCAGGCTGTCAGTAAAGATACCAGCCTGCAAACCATAACACCCCTGGTTGACGTGATCAACTGCTTGCCTGATACTATCAACCGGCTCAATAACCACAACGGGGCCGAAGATTTCGCTGCAGCATACATTCATTCCGGGTTTTGTATTCGTGATGACGGTAGGTTCATAATAGCTGCCGATACGCCGCCCCCCGCATAATATCTCAGATCCTCCTTCAACGGCTTCGCGCACCCACGACTCCACCCTCATCGCATTTTCTTCGTCAATCATCACCGAAATATCCGTTGCCGGATCCATCGGGTTACCAGCCTTCAGCATTCCTGTCTTGGCCACAAATCGTTC
>DAONEL010000127.1:2701-5455 GCA_035403045.1 Bacteroidales bacterium | reverse complement strand
ATAGGGCAACCAGCGGCAATAGCGGGTGCAATTTTGTGAACCGCCAGGTTTAGCGGGAAATTGAAAGGCGCTATTCCCGCCACGATACCGACCGGGAAATATTTTACCCATCCTTCCTTGCCGTTACCGGCAACTGTCCAGTCAATGCTCAGGTATTCACCCGGCAGGCGGCGACTCTCTTCGGCTGCGACCCTGAATGTCTGAATAGAACGGTCAACCTCTGCCAGGGCATAGCGTATGGGTTTTGCCGATTCGCGGCAGATGGTTTCGGCAAACAACTGTTTCATATTTTCGAGGCCGGAAGCAATCTGCATCAGCGCTTCATATCGCCGGAATGAAGCAAGCATCCGCATCGGTTCCCGGGCATCCAACGCTTCGGCAATAGCGGTTTCCAGTTCCGGGAGTCCTGCCATGAAAGTGATTCCGGCAATTTCTCTGTTATACGGATTCCTGATTTTGAGTTGTTGTCCGGTTTTGATGAACCTGCCTCCGCAAAATATTAAGAATGATTCAGGACTCATATTAATAATGGTTTAAACTGCCATAAAATTAAGGTTTATCCATTCGTTAATGTGTAATTTTGTACTCCGGTAATTGAAAGAGGATATTTTTTTGTTGTTCACATGTTGTTGTTAATAAATTTTTTCTAATTTTGCACCTCCAATTTTGTCAGCAAATTATAACAAACTGAAAATGTACGCGATAGTAGATATAGCCGGACAGCAATTCAAGGTAAAGAAAGATCAGAAGATTTTTGTTCACCGTCTCGAAGGCGAAGAAGGAGCATCGGTAGAATTCAAGGAAGTATTGCTTCTTGATAACGAAGGAAGCATCAGTGTCGGGACTCCGCATGTGGAAGGTGCTCTGGTTACAGCAAAAATTCTGGCTCATACCCGTGGCGAAAAAGTGAAGATCTTTAAGAAAAAACGCCGCAAAGGTTACCAGAAGGAAACCGGTCATCGCCAGGATTTTACCCAGGTGCAGATTGAAGGCATTACTGCTTAATTTTGCGACGGAAAAACAATTGATTCAGTAACAAGTAATACAATCATACAATGGCTCACAAGAAAGGTGCCGGTAGTTCACAGAACGGACGCGAATCACACAGCAAACGCCTTGGCGTGAAGATTTACGGCGGACAGTTTGCCCAGGCCGGCAATATTATCGTTAGGCAGCGCGGCACGGTTCATTATCCCGGCCTCAATGTCGGACTTGGTAAAGACCATACCCTTTTTGCACTGCAGGATGGTATCGTTGAATTCAAGAAACGCAGAAACGACCGTTCCTATGTTTCGGTTCATCCGCTGGATGCCGAATAATCATACAAGGCTGACAACAGTCAACCTGCAGAATATTGTTGAAATCTCCTGACCGGAAATCAGGAGATTTTTATTTTTGTACTGCTCAATCATAGCCTGTCAATCCATCCCCGGAAATTATTCCATCAATAATACCTTCCTTCAATGTTAGAACTATCGTTACTTCGCGAAAACCCTCAACTGGTCATCGACCGCCTCATGGTGAAGCGTTTCGATGCAAAAAATATTGTAGCCAGCATCCTTGAAACCGATCAGTGGCGCCGTGAAACGCAAAAACTCCTGGATGATAACCTTGCTGAAGCCAATAACCTTGCCCGTGAAATCGGCAATCTTTTTAAAAGCGGTAAACAACAGGAAGCCACTGAACTGAAAGCCAGAAGTGCCGACCTGAAACTCAGCGCCAAGAACCTGTCGGAGAAAATGGAAACCTTGCAGAAAGAACAGGACAGCCTGCTGATCGTACTTCCAAACCTCCCCCATCCTGACGTTGTACCGGGATTATCAGCCGAGGACAATGTGATCGTTCAGCAGGAGGGTGATTTTCCGGTATTGCCGGAAGGCTCAACTCCGCACTGGGAGCTTTGCCAGAAATACGATATCATTGATTTTGAACTGGGTGTAAAGCTCACAGGCGCTGGTTTCCCCGTTTACAAAGGGAAAGGTGCCAGGCTGCAACGGGCGCTCATCAATTTCTTTCTCGATAATGCCATTGCTGCAGGTTATCACGAAATACAGCCTCCATTGATGGTGAACGAAGCCTCGGGATACGGGACCGGGCAACTCCCCGACAAGGACGGACAGATGTATTTTATCGGCCTCGACGGATTTTACATGATCCCGACAGCCGAAGTACCCGTTACAAACATATACCGCGATGTGATCCTTAACGCCACCGATTTCCCGGTGAAAAATGTTGCCTACTCAGCATGTTTCCGCCGCGAAGCCGGCTCTTATGGCAAAGATGTACGCGGGCTGAACCGCCTGCACCAGTTCGACAAGGTAGAAATTGTACAGATTCAGCATCCTGACAAATCATACGAAACACTCGAAGACATGCGTGCCCATGTGGCCGGACTGGTGCGCAAGCTCGAACTGCCGTTCCGCATTGTAAGGCTTTGCGGCGGCGATATGAGCTTCACTTCGGCCATGACCTATGATTTTGAGGTTTACTCTGCTGCCCAGCAGCGCTGGCTCGAAGTGAGCTCCGTTTCAAACTTCGAATCGTTCCAGGCCAACCGAATGAAACTCCGTTTCAAGGACGGCAGCGGGAAAACACGCCTTGCCCATACCCTGAACGGCAGCGCGCTGGCTTTGCCGCGTATTGTAGCCGCACTGCTCGAAAACAACCAGACACCCGATGGAATACGCATACCGAAAGCACTGGTGCCATATACAGGATTTGAGATGATAAACTAATCTTCGGTTTATCTTCTGG
>DAONEL010000127.1:0-2601 GCA_035403045.1 Bacteroidales bacterium | reverse complement strand
AATCTCTTTAAACCTGATTCCGGCATCGTTGAGTTACAGGAAGAATGCAACGAATTGATCTCAACTTTTGTAAAAAGCATACTGACGGCAACAAACAACAAGAACTGACAAATTCACGACCAAATCCGGCATACTTCGTTTGTTCTTATTTCGTTTGTTCGAATGTTCGTTTGTTTTTTCAGAACTTAAGTTCCCAAGTACTACTTCATATTTCATGGTTTCATAGTGAAATTCATATCAAACATATCTGGCGCCCTCAGTCTGTTGATGCTTCTGGCATTTGCATTACCTGCATTTGCCCAGCAGCAGACCGACGAGCAATTGGGAATGCAGTATTACAGCACCCGGCAGTATGATAAGGCTGCAGAGGTCTTCAGCCGTCTGTATGACAAGTCTCCCACTCTTTTCAGCTACATATATTACGTTAACAGCCTCTTCGAGTTAAAGGATTTTGACAAAGCTGAGAAGTTGATCAAAAAGCAGGAAAAGGCAAACCCAAATGATCAGAGATATGATGTGGATCTGGGTTACCTGATGATGTTGCAGGAACAAACCCAGAAAGGAAAAAAGATCTATGATGAATGCCTCCGCAACCTCAAGGCTGACCGGAATGCCATAAACAACCTCGCAGCAGCGTTCTTCACCCGGCGCGAAAACGAATACGGCATCCGTACATACCTGAAAGGCCGCGACCTTCTGAATGACCGGTCGGCATTTGCCTTTGAACTGGCCATACAATATGAGCAGCAGGGAAATTTTACAGGAATGCTGGATGAATATTTCACCCTCATTGCTGAAAAGCCCGAGCAACTTGCCACCGTTCAAAACAGAATGCAGGCATGGCTTTCCGACGATCCTGACAATACAAAAAATGAGTTGTTTCGCTCAACTCTTTTAAAAAAAGCACAGCAGGACCCTGAAGAAGTTTCCTATGCAGAACTGCTCCTTTGGTACTCCGTGCAGCAAAAGGACTTTGAACTGGCGCTGATACAGGCCAAGGCTCTTGATCGTCGTTACGGCGAAGATGGCCGGCGCGTTTTCGACCTGGCACAGTTAAGCTTTACCAACGACGATTTCGATGTAACCATTGAAGCATACAACTATATCATCAAAAAGAACGCTGATGCGGACCTCGTGCTGCAAAGCCGCATAGAACTGCTCAATACCGAATTTGCAAAGGCGCTGCACAACTATACCTATGACCAGAAATTTCTGCTGGCATTGGAAAAACAATATGTCACATTGTTGAAGGAGTCAGGGAAAAACCAGGCAACTATCCCATTGATACGTAACCTGGGACATTTACAGGCATTTTATCTCAACGAGACCGATTCGGCCATTGCACTTCTTGAAGAAGCGGTTGCACTGCCAGGTATACCTGCGAGACTGCAGGCAGACTGCAAACTCGAACTGGCTGATATCTACCTCTTTTCGGATGACCCGTGGGAGGCAACCCTGCTGTATTCACAGGTGGAAAAATCATTCAAGAATGAGCCCATCGGGCATGAGGCAAAATTCCGGAATGCGAAACTGTCGTTCTATATCGGTGAGTTTGGCTGGGCAAAAACACAACTCGACATCCTGAAGGCCGCCACTTCAAAACTCATTGCCAACGATGCCATGCAGCTTTCGCTGCTTATCAGCGAAAACATGGACGAGGACAGCACCTATGGCGCTCTTTCAATGTATGCCCGGGCTGAGATGCTGGAATTCAGAAACAAAGACCAGGAAGCACTGTCAGCCCTTGATTCGCTTATGCTTAAATATCCTCATCATACCCTTTCGGATGAGGTGCTTTTCAGAAAGGCTGAAATTGCCCTCAAAGAAAAACGATTTGAGGATGCAGCATCGCTTTACCGCGAAATTGTGACCGACTACCCCACCGACCTGCTGGCCGATGATGCGCTGTATGCCCTGGCAGGGCTCTATGAAAACCAGCTCAACGACAAGGACAAAGCCATGGAACTTTACCAGACACTTATGACAAGTTTCCCTGGAAGCCTGTTTGTGGTTGAAGCACGTAAACACTTCAGGGCGCTACGGCAAGACCCGGTGAGTTTATAACCAAGAAACAAAAGATATGGAACCGGTAAGGGCTAAAAAATTCCTGGGGCAACATTTCCTGAAAGACGAAAACATCGCCCGGAAAATTGTCGACAGCCTCTCGCCTGGCATCAGCAATGTGCTGGAAGTCGGGCCGGGAACCGGTGTACTTACCAAATATCTTATCGAAAAGAATTATTCCTCTTTTAAAGCTATTGAACTCGACCGGGAATCAGCAGCTTTTCTGAAGGCCAATTTTTCGCTGGGTGAGAACCTGATCCACGGCGATTTTCTGCATATAGATATTTCTTCTCTCTTTGAAGGACAATATGCCGTGATCGGGAATTTCCCCTACAATATTTCAAGCCAGATCTTTTTCAAAGTCATTGAAAACCGTGAAAGAGTTACCGAATGTGTCGGGATGATACAACGGGAAGTCGCACTGAGGATGGTTTCGAAGCCGGGCTCCAAAGATTACGGGATACTCAACATTCTTTTACAGGCCTGGTATGATATTGAACTCCTTTTTACTGTTCCTCCCCAGGTTTTTGTTCCTCC
>DAONEL010000126.1:0-7134 GCA_035403045.1 Bacteroidales bacterium | reverse complement strand
GAGTGCAATCAAGAGAGGTACAGTATAGATGTGGGCACATAAACCCTTCAGGTACTATCAGAACTGCTCTGGAAACGAAGCCTACAGGCACTACCTGTAGTGATTTATTCATTTTTTATAACTTCGGCTATCTGTTCCGATAATTCAGGTATTTTATTTCTAACAACATCCCATACAATCGAATAGTTAATCCCCATATAATCATGAATGAGCCTGTCTCTCATACCGGCCATGTTTTTCCAGTTGACAGAAATCCATTTTATTTTAAAATCAGCAGGTATCTTCTTCGTTGCTTCCCCAATAATCTCTAAACTCCTTACAAGTGCTCTTTTCAATGTTTCGTCCTGCAACAAATCTTCCTTGGAAAAATCATTGCCCGTCACTGATAAAATGAAATTACATTCATCCAGGATGTGTTTTAAATACTCTACAGGTTCTTTAGACATACATCAAATCCTTTAATATCCTGGGGCCAATATAGGGGCTTAACCCATTTTTAGTCACAATCTCAACCTTTTCATTTTTAAAAAGTTTCTCAAAATAATCATAAACAGCCATATAATTATCGAAATTCTCTTTGTCCGGGTCAAAATCAATCAGAATATCAATATCACTTTTTTTTGATTGTTCATCTCTTGCATACGAGCCAAATAATCCAATATTCTGAATCCCGAATTTCTTCAGTTCAGCTTTATGCATCCTTATGGTACTTAGTATGTAATCTTTTGTTGTCATGGCTTTTCCGACAGTTCAAATATACAATTCTTTTTCGGGAGACAGTTTGTATATGCAAAATTACTGGTAACGACTGCGGACTGATAAGTTACCTGTTTCGAAATACTTTTATGCCATATTTTTCACTATGTTTGTCATATCATAAAGCAATGAGCCATGGCCGACACACCTGCACAACCGACCCCAAACAACGGGCCGAATACCCAAACCAAAAAACCGGTTAACAAGATCTTTCGCAAACTCAAACGAATCTTGTATTGGTTCATTTTCATATTCTTACTGTTTATCGCAGCCTTTGTTTACTGGAAATATTTCTTCACTTACAGCGACGGATACCGGGCTGGTTTGCTGCAGAAATTCTCACGCAAAGGCACCATTTTCAAGACCTATGAAGGCGAAATAATACTGAGCAGCGTCCAGAGCAATAAAGATGTGGTGCTGGCATCGGAAAAATTCCTGTTTTCGGTAAAAGACACTAAAATTGTCAATCAACTCGACAGCATCCAGGGGCGGTTTATCGTGATTCATTACGAGGAAAAGAATGGAACCCTGCCATGGCGCGGCGATTCTCGATACCTTGTCGACAGTGTAAGAGTGGAGAGATGACCGGGTGAGGTTATTTCTTCAGGCTGTTGTTCAGGAAATAATTATAAGTTTCGAGCTGCGACTGAATTTTCAGTTCGCCGGTTTCCCGTTCACGGTACTCGTTGGTATTTTTTTCGCCCAGGTACCTGGCTTTCGAATTATCGCTCCATTGTATCTGCAACATCTTCATCAATTCCTGCTGCAACGTTTTATCATAAACCGGGCAGGCTGTTTCGATGCGGTTATCGAAATTGCGCACCATCCAGTCGGCTGACGAAATGAAATACTTATTATCGCCGCCGTCGCAAAACACGAACACCCTTGAATGTTCGAGATAACGGTCAACAATGCTGATGGCTTCGATATTGTCGCTAAGTCCCGGAACACCAGGAATTAAAACGCAAATACCCCTGATAATCAGTTTTATTTTTACACCCGACTGGCTGGCTTCATAGAGTTTCCGTACAATTTTTTCATCGGCCAGGCTGTTCAGCTTAAGTATGATCCATGCTTCCCTGCCTTTTTTTGCGATACGTATCTCATTGTTAATTAGCCTGATGAAAAAATTGCGCATGGCAAAGGGCGCCACCACGAGGTGCTTGAAACGGGGAATGCTGTACTTTGAATCGAAAAGGTGAAAAACGGAATTTACTTCGGAGGCTATTTCCTTGTTGGCAGTAAAAAGGGTTGAGTCGGCGTAGATTTTTGCTGTTGTTTCGTTGAAATTGCCGGTGCTGATACCAGCATAGTAAACATTCTTTTCGTCAATTTCGTGGCGGCGGATAAGCAGCAGTTTGGCATGAACCTTAAATCCGGGAATGGATTGGATGACACGTACCCCTTCTTCCTGCATTTTTTCGGCCCAGAAAATATTGGCTTCCTCATCGAACCTGGCCTGTACTTCGAGGAAAACCGTCACTTCCTTACCGTTGCGGGCCGCGTTGATCAGGGCATTCACAACATTTGAAGAACTGGCAACCCTGTAAAGTGTCATTTTAATGGCTCTCACCTGCGGATCGATGGACGCTTCGCGCAGCAGGTCGATGATGTGGTGAAACGACTGGTAAGGGTACTGAACCATGATATCCGTTTTGCGGATACGGGCAAAAATGCTCTCCTTTCCCGACAAAGCCGGGTGCGGAAGCGGCGGCCACTTTTCAAACGTCGCACCCGGGATTTCCAGGTGGGGGAAATGCATGAAATCGCGGAAGTTGTGATAGCGGCCGCTCGGCAGTACCGTATCACGCTTGGTGATCTGGAGCAGCGCCAGGACCATGCTCAGCAGTTTTTCAGGCATGTGCCGGTCGTAGGTAAACCTAACCGGAGAGCCTACGTCCCGCTGCTTGAGGCTTTCACTCATGATTTCAAGAAAGCTCTTCGAAATATCGCTGTCAATATCAAGCTCGGCATCGCGGGTAAACTTGATGGCATAAGCCCTGAAAACATTAAAACCGAAAACCGAGAAAATGTCGTCGAGGCAGTACCGGATAATATCGTCGAGCAGGATAATGTACTTTTTATCCTCCTGGTCAGGGAGCCTTAGGAACCTGGGCAGCGGGCCCACCGGCACTTCAATCAGCGCATAGCGTTCGCGGTCAGCGTTGTTGCGCACCTGCAGCACGACGGCGAGGTAGAGTGAACGGTCGTCGAGCGTGGCTTTGCGCAGGTTTCCCAGCATGATCGGGAAGAGCTTCGACCGAACATTTTCCTGGAAATAGGCCGAGACAAATTCTCCCTGTTCTTTCGTCAGTTCTTTTTCGTTGACAATAAACACATTGTTCTTTGCCAGGTCATGGACAATTGAGCGGAAAATTCCCTGGAACTCCACCTGCTTTTGTTTGTCAACCAGGTTGATCTCCTTGAGCGTTTTCCTGGGATTAATGCTCACATCGCCATAGAGTTTTTTGTTAACCCCGGTCATGCGGTTGAGTGTGGCTACCCTGATGCGGAAAAACTCATCCAGGTTATTGGAGTATATACCCAGGAATTTGATTTTTTCGAGAAGGGGTGTGTCCGGATCAATCGATTCCTGCAACACCCGAGCATTGAATTGCAGCCAGGAGAGTTCCCGGTTGATTATATGCGCTTTCTTTTTGGCCATAGTTTCCGGAATTTATCCGTAATTGAATCAAAGATACAGATATAACGCCCCTGCAGGCAACAATGTTTTGATTAAGTTTATGTTAACATTGACGGAAACATGATGAATGCAACCTTAGCACGACAGGTTCCGGTATCAGTCCACTTTTCAGTGTCAAACTCCATGCTAACAACTCCCGAAGTCGGCAGAGAATCGACCGGGGTTTGCATGTACTGAACTGCGAATAAATATAGCGCCGGGTTATGGCCTACGATCATCACGCGGTTCACCTCATCGGGTAAGGAATACAGCAAATTGAAAATCTGATCAGGCATGGCCTCATAGATTGTATTTTCAATGATAAAATCCGCGGGACTCATCTCCAGTTCACAGGCCAGTATCTTTGCCGTTTCGAATGCCCTGACAGCAGGGCTGGTAATAAGTTTCTCAATACCAATGTTTTTATCAGCAAGGTACCCGGCAATACGTTTGGTACGCTTGCGTCCTTCGGCAGTGAGCGGCCGCCGGATATCCGCTATTGAAATATCGTCATGCGAGGCTTTCCCGTGACGGACAAGAATAACTGTTTTCATAATGCGAAAAAGCTCACCTTAACAAGCACGAAATTACATCAATCAATGAAAGAAAAAACGGCAGGAACGCTTTATGTCCTGCCGCCTATGCGATAATATTTTTCTGAGGATCAATAAGCGAAAAGCGGGAAGCCACTCATCAGGTCGTTCACTTTGCCGCGTACTTTTTCTATAACAGCTTCATTGTCAATATTTGCGATCACCTCGTCAATCAGGTCAACGATTACCGGCATATGTTCTTCTTTCAAACCCCTGGTGGTGATGGCAGGTGTTCCCACCCTGATCCCTGAAGTGGTAAACGGAGTGCGGCTGTCGAATGGCACCATATTTTTATTGATGGTAATATCAGCTTTTACCAGGGTGTTTTCGACCTGCTTACCTGTAATTTCGGGGAATTTTGAGCGCAGATCGATGAGCATCAGGTGGTTATCGGTGCCGCCTGAAATAACTTTGTAACCTTTATCAACAAAGGCTTTGGCCATTACCTGGGCATTCTTTTTCACCTGTATGATGTATTCCATATACTCATCGCTCAGGGCTTCGCCGAAAGCTACTGCTTTTGAAGCAATTACATGCTCCAGCGGGCCGCCCTGTACACCCGGAAAAACGGAACTGTCGAGCATGGTCGACATCATTTTAATCTCGCCTTTGGGAGTTTTGAGTCCCCAGGGATTCTGGAAATCCTTACCCATGAGGATCATTCCTCCGCGCGGGCCGCGCAGGGTTTTATGGGTGGTTGTGGTAACTATGTGGCAGTAAGGAATCGGGTCGTTAAGTAAACCTCGTGCAATAAGTCCGGCGGGATGGGCAATATCGGCCATAAGTAATGCGCCAACTTTATCGGCAATGGCACGCATACGTTTGTAATCCCAGTCGCGGCTGTAAGCCGAAGCTCCGGCAATAATTAGCTTTGGTTTGCCTGCCAGCGCCACTTCTTCCATCTTATCATAATTGATGGTTCCGGTTTCTTCCTCCACGCCGTAGGCAATCACGTTATAAAGGATACCTGACGAATTCACGGGGCTGCCGTGTGAAAGGTGTCCGCCATGCGACAGGTTGAGTCCCATGAAAGTATCTCCCGGTTTCAACGCCGTCATCAGCACAGCCATGTTGGCCTGTGCGCCCGAGTGTGGTTGTACATTGGCCCATTCGGCGCCAAACAAAGCTTTGGCACGGTCGATGGCGATCTGTTCGGTTTGATCCACAACCTGGCAACCACCATAATAGCGGCGGCCGGGATAACCCTCGGCATATTTGTTGGTTAAAACCGAACCCATGGCTTTAAGAACCTGCTCGCTCACGAAGTTTTCGGAGGCAATGAGTTCAATGCCATGCATCTGGCGTTCCTTTTCTTTCCTGATGAGGTTGAAAATGGTAGTATCTTTTTTCATGATAAATTTCCAGTTTACTGATATAAAGCGTTTTAGCAAATACAGAACACAATGACAAAGGTATAAATTCCGGTTGGATCAATCGCCAGAAACGAATTCATTTTTTAGGTGAATTACTGATATTCATTTCGGATAAAAGAGTCCAGCATTTCTGAGTACAACTTATAATAACCAATCTACAAGATATCTGACCTTAGTTCTTGCTAACCTCAAATTATATTGCGGAGAGCATCCACAAAAGACGAACATTACCTATTTCCTTAAATCGAATGAAATACCGCAATTCAGAGCAGCTCCGTATGGGAACACGAATAACATCGTGTCAAGTTCTCCATACAATGAAAGGTTAATCCGTTTTATCTTGTACTGGATACCGGTTTTAATTGTTTGAAGAAATAAATAATTCAACTCAAATTCATAAGAAAACAGGGGGCTGATCCCATCTTTTGAACAAAAATAATTAATTGAAAGCGGAATAAGGAAATAATTATTATCAGGATCATCTTCAATAACTTTTCTATACCCGATCCCTAAATAAATATTCTCAAGGCGTTGGGCTTGCTGCAGGTAAAAATCAATGCCGACTTGAGAATAGAATTCCCCTTTCAGATTATTTAACAGATCATCAGTTATCATACCAAAGAAACGATTAACAGCATAATGGGAACCGATCCGTATTTTTGATGGAATTTTCTTGTTATAAACTTCACAACGTTGATCGGGACAAACCAGGCTATGGTACTTGCCTGCAATCTTTATAAGGTTTTTCTGGTCAGGCTGGTCAAGTTTTTGTATATCACTTGCAATTTGTGGACAATCAGAAGTGAGGTAACTTAAAACCCCTGCATATTGTCGACCCTCATAAAACATTTGCTTTCCGTCAAATTGCTTTATTCCCTGACTATATTTCAATTCCCTGATAGAGGTTGAATCTTTTGATGCATAAAAATGTGGTGAAAAATTCTTGTCCTGAGAATAGAAAATATTGAGTTTCCCATTTATCAAATACTCAAGAAATAAGGAAACCTGATTACTGTCAGTTGTTATCGTTTTAGAAATATAGTACTTCCCATCGTCAAACCTATATCCATAAATCTGATAGGGAAGATATCTGACAACATCTTTAGAATTTTGTCCGATAAAATCACAAAATCTGGAATTCTGATAGTAATCTTTATTCCCAATTTTCCCGAAAAGAGTATCGGATTGTGTAAGTAGAACATAACCTTTTCTGAAGTCTGTTTGCGCGATAGTGATGCAACAAACGGATAAATAAACAATCAGTATAAGTGCAATTTTTTTCATAAAAGCCTAACTATTTAAAAAACAGTAAAGTAACGACGATGCGTTTCACATTTATCTTTCCCCGCTCGCGCGCGTTTGTAACGCGTGCGCGGGAATCTTTCACTATTATTTCCATTGAACTCATTCTTATCTTACAATTACTTTGCTTCCCACCGCCAACTCACTCTTGTACAACAACCCCCGCTCGCGCGCGTTTGTAACGCGTGCGCGGGAATCTTTCACTATTATTTCCATTGAACTCATTCTTATCTTATAATTACTTTGCTTCCTACCGCCAACTCACTCTTGTACAACAACCTGAAGTGGATCACACCTCTTACTTTCTCCACTCCTCCTGCTCCTTGCTTTCCCTGATCATATCCGGAATATTGTCGAGAGCCGGGCCTTCTTCCAATGCCTTCCAGTTGAATTTTTCATCCAGCGGGTCAAGGGCTTTCTGCGGTTC
>DAONEL010000125.1:0-7221 GCA_035403045.1 Bacteroidales bacterium | reverse complement strand
GATTTATTTATTTCTCCCCAATTACCATATATTATTAAATCATCATTAACGTAAATTTCATTAACATCTGAAGGTGTAATTATTTCATTCCATTGCTCACCATTATCCAATGAGAAATAGATTGGCCCTGAACCGGCAAAAATATTATACTTCACATCAATAAACATTCCTAAAATAACATTTTCAAGTCCTATTTTGCTCAGGTTCAAGCCATTTTCGCAGGAGCGATATACACCATCGTTGGTGCCGATAAAGACCCAACCTGTAGAGTTCGCTGCCATAGAACGATCGGCAAAGTTCTCAGGGACAGCCAATTCCACCCAGAAATCCTGCGCTTCAACATTTATGGCAACCAGCAAACCGGCAAATAAAAAGAGTAATATTTTATGTTTCATAGGGTGGTTGTTTGTTTGAGATGTGGCAGATATAAAAAGCATTCGAATATAAGATATCATTTTATGGCTTATCTCTTTGGTTATCTTTTTAAGTTACCAATTAAAAAGATTCTATCATGCTCTTTTTCAAATCATTATGATTTAACGATCATTATTTAATGAAAATCAGTAACTTCGCCAACCATTAACAAATGTTCATGCAGGGGCTTCGTTGTCACCCCTTTTTTCTGTCATGTGGAATAAACTTGTAAGAATCATCTTTCGTAACCGGCCGGGAATACTTGCCGGCATTCTGCTTATTACTGCATTTATGGCCTGGCAGGCCACCGATGTTAAACTCTCCTACGACTTTGTTCGCATGTTGCCGGCCAACGACAAGGGCTATCTCGAGTACGAAGGCTTCAAGAAAATGTTTGGCGAGGATGGCAACGTGCTGGTAATCGGCGTTGTAAACCCCGACATGTTCAAACTGGATGAGTTCAATGCCTGGTATGACCTGGGGGACGAAATCAAGGGCATTGACGGAGTGCGGGAAGTTGTCTCCATCACCAGGGCAATAAAAGTGGTTAAAAACGACAGTCTCCGGCAGTTTGAATACCTGCCGGTTGTCACCCGTAAGCCGTCCACACAAGCCGATGTTGACAGCCTGAAAACAGAAATACAGGGCTTGAAATTTTACGAAGGGCTGATGTACAACAAGGCAACCAATGCTTACCTGATGGCCGTTACGCTCGACAAGCATAAACTTAATGATAAGAGCCGCACAGTTGTTGTAAATAAAATACACGAAACAGCCGAAAAATACCGCAAGCTCACCAACCACGAAATCCATTATTCCGGAATGCCATACATCCGCACGGTTATGATGGAGAAAATCAAACGCGAGCTCTACCTCTTCATCATCCTTTCCATTTTTGTTGCTGCATTTATTCTTTTCCTCTTCTTCAGGTCGATAAAAGTTGTACTCAGTTCGCTGGCAGTAGTACTGATCAGCATCACATGGGCGCTGGGACTTATCGGACTGTTCAATTTCAAAATTACCATTCTGTTGGGTGTTATTCCGTCGCTGATTGTAATCATCGCTATCGAAAACTGCATCTACATCGTTAACAAGTACCACTGGGAATTCAGGCTTCACGGTAATAAGATGAAGGCATTGTCGAGGGTGGTTCAGCGCATCGGGTTTGCATCGCTGATGGTAAATACCGCCACTGCCATGGGATTTGCCGCTTTCATCCTCGTTTCGAACCAAATGCTGCGGCAGTTTGGTATCGTTACTTCTATTTGCATCATGCTTGAATACCTGCTTACCATTTCGCTATTGCCCATCATTTTCAGTTATCAGCAACCACCTGACAAGAAGCATGTTAAGCACCTCGACAATAAGATCCTGAGTAAAATCCTCAGCCAGATCATCCACCTGATTCAGTTTAAACGCCTATGGATTTATGGAATAGCAGCGGTATTGCTCCTCATCGGCATTGCGGGTGTCACACGCATGCGCACATCAGGCAAGGTGGTGGATGATATTAAGACGACGGACCCCATTTATATTGACCTTAAATTCTTCGAAAAGAACTTCGGCGGGGTTATGCCTTTTGAAATTTCCATTGATACGAAGAAGAAAAAAGGGGTGATGCGTATGCAAACCATCCAGAAAATTGATGAGTTGCAGCAGGAAATCCTGAAACATGAAGAATTTTCGAAACCACTCTCGCTGGCCGAACTGATGAAATTTGCCAAGCAGGCCTATTTCAACGGTAAACCTGAATACTATTCACTTCCAAATTCACAGGAAAAGAATTTCGTTCTCTCCTACTTTCCTAAGAAAAGTGAAGGCAAAACCACTGTGCTGAATTCGTTTATCGACAGTACCCAGCAATATACAAGGGTAAGTTTCCAGATGGCTGATGTGGGTACCAAAGAAATGAACCGCCTGCTCGACAGCATAAAACCCAAAGTCAACGAAATTTTTGATAAAGAAGACTATAACGTTGAAATAACCGGAAACAGTGTTGTTTACGTGCGCGGTACCGAATTCCTCATCAAGCACCTGTTTATGAGTGTGGGCATAGCGATTGTGCTCATTTCGCTGCTCATGGCTTTGATGTTCTCCAGTGCCCGGATGATCATAGTTTCGATGCTGCCAAACATAATACCTCTCGTGATAACCGCTGCAATCATGGGTTTCGCGGGTATTCCCATCAAGGCAAGCACCATTATCGTTTTCAGCATAGCGCTGGGTATTTCGGTTGATAATGCCATTCAATATCTATCGCGTTACCGGCACGAACTGAAGGTTACCGGGGGGGATATTAAACGCTCCACCATCAACGCCCTGCGCGAGGCGGGATTCAGTATGATCTACACATCCATCGTGCTCGTGCTGGGTTTCAGCGTGTTCATTGTTTCGGAATTTGGCGGCACCCAGGCTCTCGGCATCCTCATTTCAACCACCCTGTTTATCGCCATGTTTTTTAACGTAGTAGTTCTGCCCTCGCTATTGCTTACACTTGATAAACGTTTGGTAACCAAAGCATTTGAATCAGAGCCAATCATTGAAATCTACGATGGCGATGATGCTAATAACAGCAACAGCCGGCCGGACCATGGCTGATTGTAAACCTCAGCTACCGGGTAATCGAAAACCTTTTTATAAGTCAAATAACAGGACTCCATTCAGTTAGAAACTTTTTTCACATGAAAGGAATTATTCTTGCCGGCGGTTCAGGAACACGCCTCCACCCTATCACACTGGCTATCAGCAAACAACTGATGCCCATCTACGATAAGCCCATGATTTATTACCCGCTCAGCGTACTCATGATGGCTGGTATCCGCGATGTGCTTATCATCAGCACACCGACTGACCTGCCAGGATTTGAGCGGCTTCTGGGTGATGGCAGCGGTCTTGGTTGTAATTTTTCATACGCTGTTCAGCATGTTCCCAACGGGCTGGCACAGGCTTTTGTTATCGGCGCCGGTTTCATTGGCAATGACAAAGCCTCGCTGGTTCTGGGCGATAATATTTTCTATGGTTCAGGGCTTGCAAAACTACTTCAGGAAAATAATGATCCTGAGGGAGGCGTTGTATTTGCCTATCATGTATCGGATCCTGAACGCTATGGTGTGGTTGAGTTTGATGCAAACAACAGAGCGATCTCCATCGAGGAAAAACCCAAATTCCCAAAATCAAACTTCGCGGTTCCGGGACTGTATCTTTATGATAATTCAGTGGTTGAAGTGGCTAAAAACATTCAGCCAAGTGCCCGCGGCGAATACGAAATTACCGATGTTAACAGGTATTATCTGGAACAGGGGAAGTTGAAAGTGGGAATACTGAGCCGTGGCACGGCCTGGCTCGATACCGGCACATTTACCACCTTGCTGCAGGCTTCGCAGTTTGTGCAGGTGATTGAGGAACGGCAGGGACTGAAAATAGGCTGTATCGAAGAGATTGCCTACCGTATGGGATTTATTGACCGCCGTCAGCTTGAGATGCTGGCTCAGCCTTTGCTCAAGAGTGGTTATGGTAACTATCTGCTCAACCTGCCCGAGTTTGAAAGATAACAAGCCTATGTATTCACCAGAGACGCTGCATCAGAGAATAAACGAAGCATTCAGCAGGTTAGTCCTGCCTCCGGAGCCTTCAAACCTTTACAACCCGGTTGTATATACCCTTTCGCAGGGAGGAAAAAGGTTGCGGCCAATGCTGGTCCTGGCAGCCTGTGATATGCTTGAGGGAGATATTGAGGAAGCCATTCACCCAGCCGCAGGCATCGAAATATTCCACAATTTCACACTGCTGCACGACGATATCATGGACCAGGCGCCACTGCGCCGCGGTAAAGAAACCGTTTACAAGAAATGGAATTTCAACATTGCCATTCTCTCGGGCGATACCATGTTTGCGCTGGCCAACCGTGAGATAGTAAAAACACGCGCCGCTGTGATCCCTGCTTTGGTTGAACTTTTTAACACCACGGCCATACAGGTGTGCGAAGGGCAGCAATACGACATGGATTTTGAAACCCGGGATGATGTTTCTATTTCAGGATATCTTGAAATGATCAGGCTGAAAACGGCCGTGCTGCTGGCTTGCAGCCTCAAAACAGGGGCGCTTATCGGAGGCGCTTCATCCATCAGTCAGGATTTGATATATGATGCCGGTATTAACCTGGGAATGGCTTTCCAGCTCAAAGATGACTACCTCGATACTTTTGGTGATGAGAAGGTTTTCGGCAAAACGCCCGGAGGTGATATTCATGCCGGAAAAAAGACCTGGATGATTCTCCGGTTGCTTGAAAAAGCCGGTGAAGAACGGGAAAAACTGTCAGAACTTTACGATCAGCATTCAGTATTGCCGCCTGCTGATAAGATTGGCCTTTTCAAGGATGAATTCATTGCCAAAGGCATTCCCGGTGAGATTAATGAGCTTATTGATAAATACTACACTGCCGCCAAAGGGAGCCTTGAAAAGCTGGCAGTGCCTGCCGAAAGAAAGACTGTACTTTTGGCAATGATCGACTCCCTGGTATCGAGGGAAAAATAATCCGAACCGAAAGTTTTGCTGCCGCGTCAGGGTGCTTACCTGCACGCTTTCTGCTTATCTGAAGGATTATCAGGATATTTCGCGTTGCAGCTGCTCCATCTCCTCGTGCGCTGACGACCATTGTTCTACTTTCAGGTCCAGGGTTTCTTTAAGCCGTTTGTAATCCCTGAAAAGGCCGGCGCTGGTAGCTGAATCGGTATGGCTTGCGGGATCGTTCAGTTTAATGTCCCATTCAGCAATCTCGCGTTCCAGGTTACTGATCTCATCTTCCAGCTTTTTAACGACCGATGCAGCTTTGCGCACTTCCCGTTCCTGCTGTTTCCTGCGTTCATAATTGAATTTGTTGTCGGCGCTGCTCTGTGCCTCCTCTCTCTGCTTTATAACCTTTGCCCTTTCAAGTTCTTTGAGCGATTGCAGCTTTCGTGCGTCCAGAAATGCATAAACATCACCAAGATAGGGCTTTATGCCATGGTTGCGGAATTCAAAGACCTTATCAGTGAGTCCCTGCAGGAAATCGCGGTCGTGCGACACGATGATGAGAGTCCCATCAAAACGCAGCAGGGCGTTTTTCAGGATGTCCTTGCTCACCATGTCGAGATGGTTGGTGGGCTCATCAAGCACCAGGAGGTTTACAGGTTTCAGCAGTAACTGAGCAATGGCCAGGCGGGCTTTTTCACCTCCCGAGAGCACTTTTACCTTTTTTTCGATGGCTTCGCCGCCAAAAAGGAAACTGCCCAAAATATTGCGCACCCTGGGCCTGATATCACCAACGGCAACTTCATCTATGGTCTGAAAAACCGTTTTTTCGGGGTCAAGCAGTTCGGCCTGGTTTTGTGCATAATACCCTATCACTACATTATGGCCGATTTTGCAGTTACCTTCATGCTGCAGATACCCTGTGATAATTTTAGCCAGGGTGGTTTTTCCTTCACCGTTGCGGCCGACAAACGCTACAAAATCACCCTGCTCAATCACAAAATCCAGCTTGCTGAGCACGAGTTTTTCGCCAAAGCGTTTTGTGAGGGATGATGCTTCCACTACCACCCTTCCCGACCGTGGAGCAGGAGGAAACCGGAAATGGATTGCCGAGCTGTCCACTTCGTCCAGCTCGATTTTATCCATTTTATCGAGCATTTTGATGCGCGATTGTACCTGGCGTGCTTTGGTGCTTTTGTAGCGGAACCGTTCCACAAACCTTTCAATCTGGGCAATCTGCTGTTGCTGGTTATCATAGGCAGCTTTCTGGAGTTCAAGCTGTTCGGTACGCAATTCAACGTATTCGGAGTAGCCGGCTTTGAAATCGTAAATCTTCCCCGACATTATCTCAATTGTCCGGGTAGTAACATTATCAAGAAACGCCCTGTCGTGCGACACGATCACCACTGCTCCCCTGTAAGCTATGAGGAATTCTTCAAGCCATTGTATCGACTCAATATCCAGGTGGTTTGTAGGCTCATCCAGCAAAACAACGTCCGGCGCCCTCAGGAGAATTTTCGCCAGCTCAATGCGCATCTGCCAGCCACCGCTCAGGGTGCTGACCGGACGGCTGAATTCCGCTGTATCAAAGCCGAGGCCTTTCAGTACCTTTTCAGTCTCTTCCTGGATCGTGTTGCCACCTATCATATGAAAACGATCGGTAGCATCATGAAGCCTGCTGATCAGGTTGTTGTATGAATCGCTCTCATAATCAGTTCGTTCAGCCAGCTGTATTGTGTACTTTTCGATGGTTTCGTGCAGCGATTGCGCTTCGGCGAAAGCAGTCATCGTTTCATCAAGCACATTGCGGTTACTGCTTGTGTCAACCTGCTGGGGCAGGTATCCTATCGTACTTCCCGACGGACTGGCGACGATACCGCTTTCGGGTGACATTTCACCGGCAATGATTCGCATCAGCGTTGTTTTTCCCGCACCATTCTTGCCGACAAGGCCAATACGGTCACGGTCCCCAATCAGGAATGAAACATCCTGAAAAAGGTAATCGCCGGTAAAGTGAACGGAGAGGCTACTAACTGATATCATGCTGCAAAGGTAGAAGTTTAGCCTGAGAATGCCATCTGGCTGGGGTGCGGAACGAGTAAAAAAGCGTGCCTTGGCCAGGATCAGTTATCTGTATTGTCGCAAGTGAATGTTTGAGTCATTGCTCCCCGTTACAAACAAGGGGACGTAAGCCAGTCAGGAAGCGACTTTACATATTATCATTTATCATTTGACATTTATCATTAAAAAAAAGAGGCCCGTTTCCGGGCCTCTTTTCATATTCCAATAAAGGATAGG
>DAONEL010000124.1:0-7272 GCA_035403045.1 Bacteroidales bacterium | reverse complement strand
GTATCCATGACACTGGTAATTGCTGAATTCGTAATTCCTTTGCTGGGTATTCTGGCATTGGCCAAAGCATTTGACGGCACTCTTGACCGCAAAAAGCTTACGAAAAGCATTTATTACGCTTTTGGAATTACCGGTGGTATCGCCTTGTTTTTTGCCTTGTTCGGAGGTGCGCTGTTCAACTTCACCACTCCTCACGACGAACAATATAAAAACTACTTCCCGGAGTGGCTGATGGCTGCTTTGCAGCAGGATCGTGCAGCAATGCTCAAAACGGATGCTTTCCGCTCATTTATGTTCATTCTTCTGGCCGCTGGTTTGATCTGGACTTATGTTAACGGCAAATTGAAAAAAGCGATTGTTTTCCCGTCTTTGATCCTCCTTATTCTGATTGACCTTTGGGCAGTTAACCGCCGTTATGTGAACAACGATAATTTCGTGCGTAAGAGTGTGGCCGCCAATCCATTTCAACCAACACAGGCTGACCAGCTCATCATGAAAGATGTTGATCCAAACTTCAGGGTCTTCAACCAGACAGTCAGTCCATTCAATGATGCAAGCACATCGTACTTTCACAAATCAATCGGAGGCTATCACGGTGCAAAGCTCCGCCGTTACCAGGAAATTATTGAGCATCACCTGACGAAGGGCAACATGAATGTATTTAACATGCTCAACACCAAGTACTTTATTGTTCCCGATCAGAACAAGCAGCCTCAACCCCAGGTAAATTTCGAAGCTCTGGGAAACGCCTGGTTCGTGCGCGATGTCAAAATGGTGAAAAATGCTGATGAAGAAATCAATGCGCTCGACACCTTCAGGCCGAAAGAAACTGCGATCGTTGACCAGCGTTTTGAAAGCTTTATCAAGGGAGTTTCAATTAATTACGACTCTACCGCGACAATAAGCCTGAAGTCATACAGTCCCAATAACCTTGTATATGAATCAAACGCCGGCAAAGACCAGCTGGCTGTATTTTCTGAGATATATTACGACAAAGGCTGGAAAGCTTACATCGACGGCAAGGAAGCGCCGCATTTCAGGGTTGATTACATACTCAGGGCAATGATGGTGCCGGCAGGCAAACACAGCATAGAGTTTAAATTTCACCCGAAAGTTTATTATACCGGTGAGAAGATTTCACTGGCCAGCTCTTCATTACTGATACTTGCTGTTTTAGCTGTACTTGGCTGGTTAATTTACAAAAAGAAAGACGAATTCTTTAGCAAACCGGATCAGCCAGAAAATGAACCTGTTGTCACCAGGAAGACCGGTAAAAAGTAACCTGGTGAAGAAGGCGCTTATCATCACATATTACTGGCCTCCGAGTGGTGGTGCAGGTGTTCAGCGATGGCTTAAATTCTCAAAGTACCTTCGCGAATATGGCTGGGAGCCGGTCATCTATACGCCGGAAAACCCTGAAATGCCATCAGTGGATGAGTCGCTGCTGAATGATATTCCTGACAACCTGGAGGTTATTAAAACCCCTATCTGGGAACCATACAGCTTCTACAAGAAACTGACCGGCATGGATAAGGGCGAGAAAATCAATTCAGGTTTTTTATCAGAGAAGAAAAAGCCAAGCCTTACTGAATCAATTTCTGTCTGGATAAGGGGAAACCTCTTCATCCCGGATGCCCGTAAATTCTGGATCAAGCCATCAGTCAGGTATCTCGAAAAATATCTGGAACAGAATCCTGTTGATGCGATAATAACTACCGGGCCTCCCCATTCGGTGCATCTTATAGGTATGCGACTTCAGCAGAAGTTACAGGTCAAATGGCTGGCTGATTTCCGCGATCCCTGGACAGGTATATATTACTATGATCAGTTAAGACTCGGGTACTTTGCTCACCGCCGCCACAGAAAGCTGGAAGCTCAGGTATTGCATAAAGCTGATGTGGTTACTGTAGTTGGAGATCATATGAAAGAAGAATTCTCCGCCAGAGTGGCCCGTGATTACCCGGTAATCTCAAATGGTTTTGACGAACCTGATTTCGGGATCGCCGACACGAATCCTGCAGATCAAAAATTCAGCATTGCACATTTTGGAACCATTTATCCACTGGCTAATCCACTGAAATTGTGGAATATATTAGCTGAAAAAGTAAAGACTGACGCGGCATTTTGTGAGAATCTGGAGATCAAACTCGTTGGCAAAGCTGACCATACCGTGATGAGCGCTATTGCCGAAGCAGGATTGGAAAATTACGTACGAAAGATTGGATATCTCCCTCACAATGAAGTGGTCAAAGAGATGCAGAAATCGCAGGTACTGCTACTCCTGGTTAACAGGACTCCACAGGCCATTGGAATTCTTACCGGGAAATTGTTTGAGTACCTGGCAGCGAAACGTCCTATCATGTGCCTTGGGCCCGTCAAAGGTGATGCCGCTAAATTGATTGCAGATACCAATGCAGGGCTGAATGCTGATTACGATGATGAAGCTGGCATCCGGTCGGTTATTGACAAATACTTCGATCAGTTCAAAGGTAACAACCTGGTTTGCGACAGCAGGAATATTGATCAATTCTCACGGCGTAATCTGACACGCCGGATGGCTGCAATTCTTGACAAACTAACAGAGTGACCAGGATAAGATCAGGCGATAATAGAGTTCACAAAGTCCGTAACACTTTTCTTATTCAGCATCACCTCCTGAAGTTCCTTCATCATAAGGTATTTTTCCTTTGGTAAGCCAGTCCTGGAGAGTTCTTCGATGAAAATATCTGCTGCAATACGTCCTTCAAGTACAACCTTGCCTGAGATTTCATCGGTAAAGAAACCTTTGCCGATCAACAGTCCAAGTGTATGATTGCGGCTCATATCATTGAGCGCTGTCAGCCCAAAATCCCCGATTCCGCAATAGTTGAACATGGTCTCCTCCCTGCCGCCAAAGTGCAGCAAAATGTTCCGCATTTCGTTAAACGCCCTGGTAAAAATAAAAAACCGCAGGTTAGGTGAATGAAAATGAGCATCTACAATCCCAATAATGATCGCGTAGATGTTTTTCAGGATGCTTAAAATTTCCACTCCTGCAAGGTCGGTAGTCTTATCGATATAGATTGTGGTGCCGTCAAAAATCGGCGCAACTGATTCTAATATTTCGAGATTTTTTGATGCAAGTGTGAGTGCCGTTGGCACATTATTGATTATCTCCCTGGCGAACGATGGGCCTTTCAGTGCACATGTGGGATTGGGCAAATGATCCTGCAGGCATAGAGCGATCACCTTTTTATGTTTCCCAAAGCCCTTTGCCAGGTTCACCAATATGGCATTTTCGGGTACAAAGGCCTTTATTTCCTGCACATAGCCGACTACTGCTGATGAAGGTATTCCAATAAAAATGATGTCAGAATTCTGCAATACCGTTGGATCTGCTGTTGCTTTAAGCTCAGGATGCAACCTTATATTCGGAAAATATTTCTGATTAAAATGAGAAGAACTAATTCCGGACACCACATCTGTCTCGATAGACAAAAGCTGGATATTGAGATCACTTCGCGTTGATAAAGCATTGCCCAAAGCTGTTCCAATGCTGCCGGCACCTATGATGGTGATATTCTTATTCTGTTGCATGACTCTGAATGAATGGTTACAAAGATACAGATTAGCAATCACCCGAATGACTGCTGCTAGGATGAACACTTAAATCTGTTGTTCGGGAAGCATCTAAATGTTTAAAATTTTGAGTAGGTTTGCATGACAATACACGCCTTTTGTAACTAACAAAAGGGACATTGTGAATACTATGAATAAACGCGCTATAATACTGGCAGGTGGCAAAGGTGCACGACTCCGGCCTTACACAGTAGTTCTTCCCAAACCGCTGATGCCGGTCGGTGACTACCCTGTACTGGAGATAATTATCAGGCAATTATCATTTTATGGCTTTGACCAGATAACCCTCACCGTAAATCACCAGGCTGAGATCATCAAGGCTTTTTTTGGTGATGGCTCAAAATGGAACATCAGGATTGATTACTCATTCGAAGACCGGCCATTAAGCACCATGGGGCCTTTGAAACTGATTCACGACCTACCAGATAATTTCCTTATTATGAATGGAGATGTGCTTACTGATTTGGATTTCAATGCATTCTATCACTTTCACAAAGAAAATAAACGTATTTTTTCTATTTCGGGATACAGCAGGACAGATGTAAGTGAATATGGAGTGTTGAAACTTGGAGAGGGAAACCTGCTGAACGGATTTATCGAAAAACCGCGGTACGATTATACGGTTAGTATGGGGATTTATATGGCCAAAAAGGAAATATTGAATTACATTCCGGCCAATGTCCCTTTCGGCTTCGATAACCTGATGATTGATTTGTTGGCAAAGCAGGAAGATGTTATCATACAAAGGCATGAGGGATATTGGCTTGATATCGGGAGGCCTGATGACTATGCCCGCGCAGTTGATGACCTTGAACAACTGAAAGATAAGCTGATGCCTTGGGAATGATTGAGCCGAAACACATACTCGTAACAGGGAGCGAAGGATTCATAGGCAAAAAGCTTGTGAACACATTGCGTACACTCGGGCATCATATTGAGGAGTTTGACAGAAATGTCGGTGATATTTCAAGCTACCACTTTCATTATGAGCAACTAGACCATATTATCCACCTGGCATCACTCATTTTTGTACCAGCCAGCTGGAAAGACCCGAAATCTTTTTACCAGACGAATGTTATTGGTACCATTAATGTGCTTGAATTGTGCCGCAGCTTGGGATGTGCTTTAACATACATAAGTTCTTATGTTTACGGCACTCCCCAGTACCTGCCGGTAGATGAAAAGCATCCCGCCACTCCTGCCAGTCCTTACAATCACAGCAAACTGATGGCTGAGGAAGCTTGCCAGTATTATTACAACATTTTTAATGTACCCGTTACAATATTCAGGCCTGTAAATGTTTACGGCCCTGGGCAGAATGCTGATTTTCTGATTCCTAAAATCATCCGCCAAACCTTCGACGACTCCATATCATCAGTCGAGGTTATGGATTTGAAACCCAGAAGAGATTACCTGTATATCGATGATTTCATCGAGGCCATTGTAGCAAGTTTGAATTCAGTTAAATTCGATATTTTTAACCTTGGATCGGGCTATTCTCTAAGTGTTGAAGAAGTAATAAAAACCATACTTGAAGAGTCGCGGATCGGTAAAGCATACAATGCCAGGAATGAGCCCCGTGAACATGAAATATGGGATGTTTATGCAGATATCAGCAAGATCAAAAGACAGTTAGGATGGGAGCCTGCCACATCATTTCAGGAGGGGATAAAGTCATGTATCGATGAATTCAGAGCCGGAAAATAAAGTATCACTGCTAATGCCACACAACAAAAAAATTATTTACGTCAAACCGGCCAATTCCTCATTTATTGTCACTGATCAGAAGATTCTTGAAAAGTATTTTGATGTTATTCCTTTTTTGGTAAGACAGTCAGCCGGCAAGTGGCAATATTTCAAGGATCTTTTTACACTCTTTTTATTTCTGGTAAAAAAAGCTCCTGGCAGCAGAGCATTTGTGTGCTGGTTTGGAGATTATCACACGGCTGTGATGGTTTTCGCTGCCAGGTTGTTTCGCAAACCAACGATAGTGATTGCAGGCGGACAGGAAGCCATTTGCTATAAAGAGCTTGGCAAGGGCGTATATCGTAAAAAAATCAGGGGGTTTTGTGTTAAATACGCTTTGCGAAACGCGTCACTTATTTTACCAAATCATCAGTCGCTCATTTATCATGAAAATCATTTTTACAATGAATATAATCCGCATATCGACGGAATAAGGCATTATGCTAAAAACCTGAAAGGCAATATTATAGTAGTTCCCAATGGCATTGATTCGACACGCATTGATCGAAGGCCTGATATCCCCAAAGATCAAAATCTGGTATTAACTGTTGGTACAATGAATATGACGGCTGATTTTTACAACAAGGGGTTCGACCTGTTCGTTGAATTAGCCAGGCTAAATCCTCGCCGGCAATTTGTGATGATCGGGGTTAAAAAGCAATTCCTTTCATGGATTGAGAGCAATTTCAGGGTAGCAGAAATCAGCAACCTGAAAATCATCCCTTCCTTCTGTCCTGACGATGTTCTGACCGAATATTATAACAAAGCCAGCGTTTACCTTCAGGTATCAATCACTGAAGGAATGCCGGTAAGCCTTGGTGAAGCTATGTTGTGCGAGTGTGTGCCAGTTGGTTCAAACGTAAACGGAATTCCTGATGCCATTGGTAAAACCGGATTGCTGGTATACAAAAGAGAGATCAATGAATTAAACCAGGTCCTTCAGCAGGCATTTAACATGAAAACCGGGAGAGATGCCCGCGTGCGAATACTCGAACAATATACAACCGGTATAAGAGAAAGCAGGCTGATTGCAGCTATCAACAGTGTAATAAACTGAAATTAACTTTTATAACTCGGACGATGCAATAATCTGGCAAGCCATTCAACATCAAGGTGAAACAGACTTAGAAGCAAGCCAACAGCAGCCCTTATCTTCCACCAATACTCTCCTCCCCTGGTAAAGATTGCCTTCAGGTATCGCATCCGTGCCTCTTTGTATTGCTTTTTAATCAGCAGGTAACGTCCTTCACGTGAATTTGCCATAATCTTCATTTTTCGGAAATGGCGATCAATTTCGTGCTTTGAAACAGAAAAAGTCAAGGAAGGGTCATGAGAGAATTTTTCCAGGTTATTCAGTGAAAGTTCATGGAATCCGCTGAAAATCTTAACAAGATGCGTTTTTGTTGTTTGGCCGGGATATACACGCCAGCTACCAGCTGGCAAAGCATCATAGTAAAATTCCCCCTGTGTACAAAGCATCTGCCATGTTGGAATATCCACCAATGGGAGTCCATATCCCTGGTGAAAGCCCCCGATACTCGTCAGAGAATTTTTTCTTATCAAAACAGTGAGCGCTGGAATGCAATTTCTCATAAACAGAACATTCAGCAGACTTCCTTTCGGGCTATTTGAAAAATACTGTTTCTCAGATTGTTTTAATTCCGGAGTGACCAATACTTTCTGGGTTTGATCAATATTTACCTGATATGCCGGGCTCCATGTTAACACGATTTCAGGAGATTGTTCCAATATCCTCACCTGCTTCTCCAGTTTATCCGGCTCCCAAAGATCATCCCCTTCAAGAATGGCAATATACCTACCCTGTGCCTTCTGAAGTGCAAAATTGTAGCTCTCAGACAGTCTGAATATCCCGATGTTTTGCTGATTATAAACTTTTATCCGTTTATC
>DAONEL010000123.1:0-7414 GCA_035403045.1 Bacteroidales bacterium | reverse complement strand
GTTGGCCTGCGGCCTGGTTCGAATTGCCGGCATGTGTATATTGCCCGGCAAGGGGAGTCCAGCTAAGACCTTGGTTTGTTGATATTTTCACCTGCACATAATCATACCCGGCTTCAAGGCCCCACTGCGCCTCAAATTCCAGCATGGCGAACATGGCATTTTTCAGCGATACAGCAGTAGTGGTCGTTGTACTCTTGTTGGCGTTGTTGGCGTAGTTTCCTGATGGTGAATCGGTCATCGATTTGGTTGGGGAGAAGTATTTCAGCGATGTAAGTGCCCAGGTTCCTGTCCATCCTTCGATGGTGTTGAGGCTGTCGTTTACGATGGTAACCGGCATGCCAAAGTATTTCACCAGCGTATCGGTAAGTTGGTAGTAACCGTTATCGACGGTAAGTGCGTACTTCAACGTATCCCCCGACATGATGAGCGGATCAAGGGTATAAGCTATTGAGTCGTTGACGGATTGCAGCACTTGCATTGCGGCATATTGTTTTGGTTCACCCACAGAGGCAATGGAGCTGTTGAGCGGGGTGACGGTAACCGTATAAGGCCCGTCCTGCAAACCAAAGCGTGTAATATTGAATTTGAAATATCCCTCAGGGCTGCTGATGACCATGGGCGATAAATCCTTTGCAATAGCATACTTTCCAACCAGTTGTGCCGACAGCAGGCTCTGAAGCATGTTGATCTGGCAGAGCGGGACGATACGCGACTGTAAAGGCCAGAATCCGTCAGCATCGCCGCCAACTTCAGGTGTCCACGACAGGATTTTGCCCTTGGTGGTTTGTTCGCCATACATCCAGTCGTCGGAGCCGCCATTGGTAGGATAAATTGTTGTACTGGCCGGCCCGTAGGTAAAGCCGTTTTCAACCGTCAGCAATTTTGAGAAACTGTTAAAAAGCAACTCATCCGGACTGGGTTCATCGGAGTAACCCCATGAATAAAGGAACAGGTTGCTGTAGGAGTGATAATTCAGGGCAATACGGAAGTCATGATCTTCACAAAAATGCTTCATGATCCTTGTTTCAGGTTCTGAGAAAGGAGCCGTTCCGCGGAATGTATCATCATCAGGATTCGGTGATGAGCCGGAATTATCGTATCCCCACATATACCCGTAATTCCGGTTGATGTCGATGCCATAACTTCCGTTCTGGTTCAGCCTGCGGTTTTTGCGCCACATGCCGCCGCCATTCGGCGAGTTGGCAATATTAAATGCATATCCGTCAACATTTATCACTGGTATAAAATACATCTCGGTAGTATCAACCAGTGCTCTTACCAATGAATTAGACTCGTAATTCTCGAGCAAATACCACATGTAGTAAAGCAGGTGCTGCATTCCGATAGGCTCGCGGGCGTGATGCATTCCGGTGTAAAGAATTTGCGGTTCTGATTCGCTTGTCTCAGGATTGTCGCTGATTTTAACATAGTAAATTTCCTGCCCGTTGATCGATGTAATGGTATCGCTGGCCGGATGTTTCACAGTGATCAGGTTGGGATACAATTCGTGCATGAGGTCGAGCTGCTCAATCATTTGGTCAATGGTGGAAAAACCTCCGCATGTCCCGAGCTGGAAATTGGCAGGTACAGGCCATGTTTCGGCCAGCGGGGCATCAGGCTCAGGCGACTCATAGTTTTCGGGATGCAGGTAACGGTCGGCATAATAGGCTTCAACATCAGGAATCATAACCTCAAATGAAAATCCGAGTTGCGAGACTTTGGACAATTCTTCCTGCGAGAGTTCGGCTACAGCCCACTCACCCGACTTGTCGAGCCACTGTATTTCGATGCCTGATTGTAACAAAGCAAGCCCGTTGTGGCCTGTCAGATGGATTTTAACCCGTGAATAGGTTGTTCCGCCTGCCAGGGCCGAAAAAGTCAGCATGACTGCTGCGAAGAGTATGAGTATCCGCTTCATAGAGGTTGGTTATAAAGCTCAAAACTAAGAAAAAGAGTATTAACCCCGACAGAAGCCTGTTTGCCGGATAAGTGGTTGTTAATCAAATGTATGGAAACAGTAGTGAACAGTGTGGCTATTTCCACCTGAAGGTGCTGATGAGGTGGCTGATGTCTTGTTTTACAAAATCAATAACAGGCGCCAGTGAGTCGTTGTTTGGAATAGTGGTAAAATAGAGCGCTCCCCTGAGGAAATTCCCGGTACTATCAGTCAGGTAGAACTGGTATGGCGAAGCGGCGCCTACACCTTTGATATCGTAAATTGTTCCGTAGATTTTATTTGACGGATCAGAAACAGCTTGTTGCATGATGCCGCTCGACTTTGACATGTGTTTGAGCGCCAGTGTTCGCGTGTCTTCAGTGAGGATGTGCAGGTTGTTTTCCACTTTGCGGTAGCTGATATGAATTTTTCCCCTGAACTGCGGGTACACTATATTGATCCAGTCTTTTTGCCCGGGCGCCATTTCGTCGGGGGTGATCTTCGCGTAAACCGGATATTCAAAGGAATACGGGTAAACCGAATCGAGGCGTACATACTGTTTTTCAGGCAGGGCTATCCGGAAGTACCCCCTGGGTTTGGGTGTATAATTTTCGGAACACGATATGATGAACAGCATCAGAATTGCCATCGGGAGTATCAGGAATGCAGGGCGTTTTCCGGGAAGGATCATACAATGGATTTTTTCAGGTTACCAGCTCAATTAACGATAATAGTGACAGTATGTTGCTATTCTCCGGTGGATTCCTCGCTGCGGTTAATGATAACCTTCACGCGCTTAATACGACGCCTGTCGGCTGCCTCTATCCTGAAATCGAAATCGCCGTATGTAAAGCGCTCATTGGTGCGGGGGATTTTCCCGGCAAGTTCAAGCAGCAATCCGGCTAAAGTGTCGCTTTCGCCTTTGGCTTCTTCAAAAACGCTGTCGCTGATACCGGCTATTTTACAAAAGTCGTTGAGCAGGGTTTTGCCTTCGAAAACATAAGTATTCTCATCAATTTGCGTATAGGTTGCACCATCGCTGTCCGAATCAAATTCGTCGTTGATGTCACCAACAATCTCTTCAATGATGTCCTCCATCGTAACAATGCCCGAAGTACCTCCGTATTCATCGACCACTATGGCCATGTGCATTTTCCTCGACTGGAATTCCTCCAGCAGCTCATCGATGGGTTTGTTTTCGGGAACAAAAAAGGCGCTTCGCACAAGTTTGGTCCATTCAAAATCAGCACCGCTGTCGAGATGGGGAAGCAGGTCTTTGATATACAGTATGCCGGTTACCTTATCAGGAGTTTCGTCGTAGGTTGGAATGCGCGAATAGCCCGAGTCAACAACAACTTTAATTACCTGGCTGAAAGGTTCAGTGATTTCTATGGCTGTAACATCAATGCGCGGACGCATAATTTCACGCACTGTGATATCGCCGAACTTGGTGATGCTTTTGAGTATTTTCCGGTCGTCCTCATTGGTATTGCCATCGGCAGTGATATCAATCGCGTCGGACAAATCTTCCATGGTGATGGAGTATTTTCGGTTCTCCATCCTTTTGTCAATGATATTGGTTGCTGTGGTGAGGATATAGCTGAGCGGGTGCAACAAACTAACAATCACGGATAATGGCTTCGACATGAATGTAGCATGACGAACAGGATTAATTGTTGCATAAACTTTTGGAATAATATCTCCTATCAGAAGAATAAGCGATGTAACAACGATTACCTGGACAACAAACGCGATGACCGGGTGAGTGGAAATATCAATGAATGAGTTGGTAATATACGTTGATAGAATTACGATGGCCACATTAAGGAAGTTATTGGCGATAAGAATTGTGGCAAGCAGTCGTTTGGGTTGTTCGAGCAATTTTATGGCCAGCTGATCAGCAGGGCTCTTACCCGATTCGAGTTCGTTCAGTTGGCCCGGAGATAAGGAGAAATAGGCTACCTCGCTGCCCGACATCAGCGCTGAACAAACCAGCAGCACCGCCAGTATGGCAAACAGAATAGTAAGGTTGAGGATCATGTGCCAGCCTGCAGTCTGTATTACTGAAAGGATCAGGAGTGTATCATGATGGCCGGATAAAAAATACTCCACGCTGTAAATTTAATTTGGTAAGGTTCACAAAGATACAAAAGTGTTTGAAGCCTGTGGTCAGTGTTCAACCGGAGGGTTTTGCTGCAGGTATTTTTCAATAAGTCTTGGCAGCGGGTACCTGACGATTTCAGAATCACTGACTAGCTGGTAGTTCATCATAGCGGCTGTCCGGGCATGTGCATGTATCCTGAAGAAGCGGGCAATTATTTTCCGGTGCGTAAGCAGGTGGGTGAATGGCTCGCTTACCTGTTTGAGCACCCAATGCTCACCCAGCAGGCTGCGGGCTTCAGGTGAATTGCTAAGCTCATCCGCATCAATTATCCTGTCGTTTTCCACCGATGGAAAATCATACAGGTTGTGCCAGATGTCGCGACCGGTGCGTTTGTTAAGCAGTAAACTTTCTCCGGTATCAAGCTGGACTGTAATTACCAGGTAATTGAAATATCTCAGGCTCACGGTGGGTTTTGCCTGCAATACAGGCAATTTATCAACCTGCTTGTTGGCAAATGAAAAACAGTGCTCCATCAACGGGCAACTGCTGCAACCCGGCGAAGCAGGTGTACACTGCAGCGCACCGAATTCCATCACTGCCTGATTAAAATCTCCCGGTTTAAGTCCCTTCATCAATTCGTGCATTGTGCCTGAAATCTGCCGGTAGCCTTCAGCGGTTTGAGCGTTCCCGGTAATCCCGAAGAGCCGCGAAATCACCCTGATCACATTCCCGTCAACCACCGGTGCGGCTTCGTCAAATGCTATTGAAGCAATGGCAGCCGCCGTGTACCTGCCAATTCCGGGCAGTTTGAGAAGCTCGGCTGAGGAGGATGGAAAACTACCATGATATTTTTCGGCAATAATTTTTGCCGTCTGATGAAGATTCCTGGCCCTTGAATAATAGCCCAGCCCCTGCCAGTTTTTAAGTACTTCGGTTTCGCTGGCAGCAGCCAGGCTGAACACGGTGGGAAAGTTTGCTGCAAACCGGAGATAAAAGTCCATTCCCTGGTTCACGCGGGTTTGCTGCATGATCACTTCCGAAAGCCAGACCAGGTATGGATCACGGGTATCGCGCCACGGAAGCGCCCGTTTATTACCGGCGTACCATGCCATCAGTATATCGGAAATGCTGTGGTTCATGGCTCAAAAATAATTGATTTCTGTTTGTTGCCGATTTGGCTTGAACCTCATTATTCCGATCCGGAAATGCAACCATTATAGAGAATAATATTCTGGATTCTGGCTCCTGGCTCCTGTATTCTTTCAGAAATAGAATTTTTAGACAGTTTCTAAATTTAAATTTTATCGGGTAATTATTTGGGGAAACAAAAAGTTCCTATATTTGCAGCCCGTATAAAAAATTTAGTATCAATTCATTAAACATACTAAGCAATGACAAAAGCAGAAATCGTAGCTGAAATTGCCAACAAGACCAACATCGAGAAACTGGCTGTACAGCAAACAGTTGAAGCATTCATGGATGCAATCAAAGACGCCATGGCCCATGGTGAAAACGTTTACCTCAGAGGCTTTGGAAGTTTCATCGTTAAGAAAAGGGCTGAAAAGACCGGCAGGAACATTTCAAAGAACACTACCATCATTATCCCGGCTCACAACATTCCTTCATTTAAACCCGCAAAGGTTTTCGTGACAGAAGTGAAATCAAAAGTGAAGAAATAAAGAACCGCCTAAATTAATTGATCATGCCAAGCGGAAAAAAAAGAAAACGCCACAAAATGTCGACGCACAAGCGTAAAAAACGCTTGCGTAAGAACAGGCATAAAAAGAAATAAATTTCCTTTTGAACTTTTAATTTCATCACATGGAATCAATAGTTGTTTCATGTGATGAAATTTTTATTTCTGAAATCATATACTGACTTCGACAGCCTATTTATTAACTTTGAAGCCTAAAACTTGCTTACACTCCAAGACTTTTCCCGGTGAATAAGGAACTGATTGTCAATGCCGGCCCTAACGAAGTGAACATTGCCCTTCTCGAGGATAAGGTTCTGGTAGAGCTCAATAAGGAAAAAACCAACAACAATTTTGCTGTTGGCGACGTGTATTTGGGCAGGGTTAAAAAAATAATGCCCGGGCTCAATGCCGCATTTGTAGATGTCGGATATGAGAAGGATGCCTTCCTGCATTACCTCGACCTGGGGCCGCAGGTAAACTCACTCATCAAATTCACTAAGATGGGTATGTCGGGAAACACGGCACACCTGGCGATGAACGAATTTGAAACGCTGCCCGATATCGAAAAAACCGGGAAGATCGGACAGGTGCTCACAAGCAACCAGCAAATACTCGTTCAGATAGCCAAAGAGCCTATCTCAACAAAAGGCCCGCGCATATCCTCGGAAATTTCATTTGCCGGACGCTACCTGGTACTGGTACCTTTCTCAAACCGCGTTTCCATCTCCCAGAAAATTAAAAGCGCCGATGAACGTAACCGGCTCAAGAGGCTCATTATGAGCATCAGGCCGAAGAATTATGGTGTAATAATCCGAACGGTTGCCGAAAACAAAAAAGTTATCGACCTCGATAACGACCTTAGCAGCCTCATACAAAAATGGGAATCGATTGCCGCCAAACTGCCGGCTGCCAAAGCGCCCCAGAAAATACTCAGCGAACTCGACCGTACTTCGGCTATCCTGCGCGATTTGCTCAACGATTCGTTCAACAACATCCATGTTGACGACAGCGTGGTTTACGAAGAAGTTCGCAACTACCTGCGCACCATTGCGCCCGACAAGGTGGACATCGTGAAGCTTTACAAAGGCAAAATCCCGATTTTTGAAACCTTCGGTGTCGATAAGCAGATAAAGAATTCGTTCGGGAAGGTGATCACCATCAAAAGCGGTGTTTACCTCATTATTGAACATACCGAAGCGCTGCACGTGATTGATGTGAACAGCGGGCACAAGGTGAACAGCGAAATAAGCCAGGAGGGGAATGCCCTTGCCGTGAATATGGAAGCGGCGGTTGAAATTGCCCGCCAGTTGCGCCTGCGCGATATGGGTGGCATCATCGTCATCGATTTTATTGATATGCACGACGGCCACAACCGGCGGAACCTGTATCAGAAGCTGAAGGACGAAATGGCCAAGGATAACTCCAAACACAGCATCCTGCCGCCAAGCAAATTCGGGTTGGTACAGATCACACGGCAGCGTGTACGCCCCGAAACCACCGTGCAGGTGCTCGAGAAGTGCCCTGCCTGCGAAGGTACCGGCGAAATAAAACCCAGTATCATTCTTACCGACAATATTGAGAACAACATCAGGTATTTGCTGCAGGACCAGAACGAACAGTACCTGAAAGTTACGGTTCACCCCTACTTGTATGCTTACCTGCGCCAGGGCGGCTTATT
>DAONEL010000122.1:0-7730 GCA_035403045.1 Bacteroidales bacterium | reverse complement strand
GCACTGAGGAGTGGAATTATTGCGAAGCCAGGGCAGGTAGTTTAAACCACTCAGGCACGAAGAGGCATCAAAGGTATTTCCAACAAGAAATTCAAAACATGGAACCATTCAGCCCCGTAGGGGCGGCAGTATGGTGATAGTAAACCAAACGTCGGGCGCAGCCCCGTAGGGGCGGCATTTCGTCTTCTGCTCAGCACAAATAAACCACCAGGGCTGAGAGGTAAGTTCAGATCGGAGGTGATAGGCGCATAGAGAGGAGATAAGTACGTCAAGTACTATTATTTGACATTTCAAAGCCCGGTTGTTGCCGGGCTTTTGATTATTTGAATCTCCATATTTTCGCTTTTTTCCTGGGCCAGCCATCCTTGAATTGGTAATAGCCGTGTGGCGGGATGGCATTCACTGAAATAATTACTGCGAAACCTGCAAATACACCGGCAGTACTTCCCAGAGCCCAGTATTTATAACGGTCAGCATTGAATTCTTTATCCTTGAAATTGTAACAGATCAGCGGTGATGCAATCAAGGTGAGCAAAGAAAGCAGTAAAACAGGTTCTGCTATTTCTCCAAATCCGCTCAGTTTCTCATTTTTGTAATCAAGCGATGCGATATCTGTCAAGGCAATTTTCACAAGGTTTGAATCCGGTGTTGCCCGCGGCACAAAAAACCTTGCCGGCGTAATGGTTGTGTGACGGATACCGCTGGTAAATGTTTTCTGGTAAGTTGTACTTTTTAACCTGATCTGCAACGAATCAACGGAGCCGCTCCAAAAGTCGCCATAAAACAGCCTGCTCTCGCGTAGAGAGTCATTTTCGGATAGAACCGTCTGTATGTTGACCTGCATCGAAGGCTTGAGTCTCAGGGTCTTCGTTTTGGTATTACCGCTGATTTTCTCAACTTCTGCTTTCCAGGTTTGCGCCTGCACAAAAAGGATGCAGGCGGAAAAGAAAAAAATCAATGAGAGCCTTTTCATGGATATTACTTTAATTGCCGGTTAAACAATGTGTTATGAGTATTCCGAAACGATTTCAGTCATTGGTTTTTTTTGTGAACATGCCGTCCTGAAGTATGAAGAGAATACCTACGAGGAAAAGGGGAGAAAGTACTATCAACGCGGCCGGATTTCCGGAAAACACCCTGAAGAAAAGACTGCCGGCGAAAACTGCCAGGATGAACATGACTCCTCCGACCATTTCATGTCTCCAGGCAATGATCAGGATAACTATGAGTACAAATGCCGGAATGTTATGCATCAGAAAACAGGTAACCTGCTGCTTGATCGATCCATTTCCGAAACAATCGAACGAAAACAGGACGAAAAACAGGATGGCCAGTATGGCTAATATCCTCGTTGACCAGAAAAGTAGTTTGTTTTTCATACCTGAAAGATAAAGTAAGAATGTGTAACTGATTGATTTACAAAGGCCGGAATTCTCGAAGAGGCTTTTACATTGTAAATATACGAAGAAATTGCCGGAATTGTATTATGATTGACACAAAGGCATCGTGACTGGGTAAGGCCGGAATAAAGGTTAACCCTGATGCGGCCAGAGTCACATATAGCAATTCCGGAATGTCTGAAAGTAAGATTTTTATTGTGAGTAATCTCAAAAAAAATCTTTTCAGATATATTGATCCACTGCAAGCCAGAAGAATAATGAGGCATTCGTTACCTGATTACAGTAATATCAGTTCCCGGAGGAAGCCCTTGCGGGTACCTAGCGAATTTTTTAAGGTCACGAAATGAGACTTCATTTTTGTCTAAACTAAAATCGGCTATACTCGCCGCATAAATCAATCCCACAGCCGTTAAGTTGACTGGAATTGTGAGAATGGCAAAAAAACCGTGAAATATCATGAAATCCTCCCGATTGTCAGGATCAGGGAAAGGAAGCAAAGGCAAAACTACACCGGGAATTATAGCCCAGGCGTAGTTCCTTGGCCGGGCAAAATAGAGCCTGAAACTTTTGACAGAGAGGACAGGGATTTCTGATATTTTTGCATCAGGTATGTCCTCCGGCTTGCTTAGAATGAGCAATTCAGCACTGTCGGCTGATATTAGTTCACCCTGTATTCTGACACCTGAAATAAGGTGCACCATAATATAAGAACCGTGCGTTGTGGTTCCCAGTTGATTGCTGTACGGAACATAATTTGGTAAAGTACAGCCACTTAAAATCATGGCTATAAAAAGCGGCAGGACTACTTTACTTTTCATAATAGGTAAAGTTTTTGGTATCAATTCTTGAATTCCAGAACAATTCTTCCATGACTGATTCGTAATGTTTATAGTTACCAGCTTCTCTTTTCAGATACTTTTCAGGATTGTAAAGCATTTGCTTCAGCTTCAGCAGGTTCTTGTCCTTGAGCCAGTAATCGCGCATCCATTCAAGGTAATAGCCCCTGGCGGAAAGAAAGAGTTCGTACTTGCATTCATCTCCCGGCAGGGCAAAGTTGAATTTGTATTCGCTTCCGGGCATGGATACCAGGTGTTCGCCTCTGCTGCCAAGTGTTTTCATTGCTTTCTCATCAGGCTTACCTTTGTTCAGAATACTTACAGGCCTGAGTTCTATCGGATCGATTTCCTCCTTAATACCGGTTAAGGCTGCATAGTCGAGCCGCCACAAGCCTTTGTTAAGTACCAGCTTTATTCTGAGTTCATTATTGCTTTGATGCAGGAATTTCAGCGGGATAAGCTGCCTGTTGATGGCTATCGGGCCGGTTTCTGAGAATGATCCCTCATATTTCCAATTGCTGCTGTCTGCATTCCATGCGTATATGTCAATTTTTCCCAGGGTTCGGGAGATTGCGTCGAAATTATTCCTGATATCCTCACGTGTTTCCATCATGGCAAATACATCGCCAGCCATATCTCCCATATATCCCAGCGCGTTGTAAAACAGGTAAGTATTCATGAGCGTCTGCCGGTAATGCAGAACCAGCCCTGTGTTATTCAAATCCTGTACATTGTCAAAAGTAAGGTAGATGGATTCCCTGCTGTTAAGGTTATTCTCATCAGAGAGGCTAAAACGTTCCACCTTGTCATCATTCATCAGAAGAGAAGTAATATCACCTTCCGTGCCAGAGGCAGTGAGCAGCCCACGATCTTCTCCGCAAAGGAAAAAACTACCGGTGGTCGATTGGTAAACACGTTCATCGTTACCAATCTGGCAGGCCAGCAACTTCACATCACTCACGCAATGTGTCTCCAGTGCCTCATTTTTCATTGTGACAGAAAAACTATGATCCGGTATTAAATGACTGCCCAGGGCATCAACATCGGTGTACTCCATCGACGGCGATATGGCATTCGTAAATACTTCAGCATCTGCATAATGGAGGTTGCTGCGTTCATCCAGGTAAAAAGTAGGGCAGGAACCCCAGCAGGCTTTTGGCACTGTAACACAAATGACTCCCAGGATAACTTCCACTCCGGCCAGAATCGACAATGCTGCGATATATCCCTTTTCCGGGTTAAGCAATTTAGTGTTCGTCTCAAAGATTGCCACACTGTCGGCCGGAATGGTAAATTCACCTTCTGAAACCAACTGCCTGCTAAAATCATAAAAGGAGCCTGTGCCGGATACTTTCTTTTCGGAAGAGTCAACCTGCCAGGTGTCTTTCAGAATATATACACACCCGTTTTTCATGTGGGCTTTCAGGTAAGGCTTTTCAGTAAGACTTCCTGACGAATGTATCAGGCTGTTGGCATCCTTGTAATCCTCCCTGAAATAATAGGTCTTACAGGAATAAATTGTAAGCAGAAGGATGCCGGGAATGAGCAATCGAAAACGCAGCGATTTTGACATACGGATAATATTTACCGGACAAATTTGAAAGAGCAGAAATCAGTGATTATCCGAGTTCAGGCAGGAGCCATTTCGCAGAAAACAATACCTTATATAAAGGTACAACCAAATACACCGTTTTAATTCTTTGGCTGAACTTTTGTTGCCAAGGGTTTAATCAAGAGATGTGAATGATCTCTGATTGCCGATGAAAGTTTTTATATTAGTCTTTGCTTACCGTTGCAACAATCAGTGATTGATTTTTCCGGAGTTCTTATCAGCACTTTAGCCCACATTAAATAAGCCTCAGTCGTTATTTGTTGAATACCTCACGATAAACAGGGCAGGCATAATATTTATTAAATTGCAGCACCATTAACGGGCGAAATGCATGAGCATCCATAGTACAAAACTTCCCGGTATGAAACTATTCTCTTTCATAGCGCTGATTATTCTGTTTCAGGGCTGCAGTAAAGCCGAAGTACCAGGCTGCGATGACAGTATTGCGCTTTGTTCACTTGCACCTTATCCGCTCGGGGTTGCTGTCAGTTTAAACAACCTTTACTCAGATCAATCATACAGGAATATTACGATCAAACAATTCAACAGCATTACTGCCGAGAATGTCTTTAAGCCTGAATACCTCCATCCTGAACCGCTGTTTTATAATTGGGCGCCTGCTGACAGCCTGGCCGGTTTCTGCGCCCGCAACGGTAAAAGGCTCTATGGCCATACCCTGATATGGCATAAACAAATACCCGCGTGGATGATTGATTTCCAGGGAAATGAATCAGACTGGGAACAGATGTTTAAAACGCATATTCAAACCATTGTCTCACACTATAAGGGAAAAGTGGAAGCCTGGGATGTTGTAAATGAAGCTTTTAACGAGGACGGGACTCTGACCGACTGCATCTGGCTTCAACATCTTGGCAGGGATTATATCGAAAAAGCATTCCGTTTTGCCCGTGAAGCCGATCCCGATGCTATCCTGTTCTACAACGATTTTAACCTCGAATCGAACAGTAATAAACTCAGTAAGGTGCTTGATTTCCTTAACGAGCTCCGAAACCGGGGAGTCCCGATTGATGGTATAGGACTTCAGATGCACATCAGCATAAAAAGCCCGTCAGCTTCCCAGATCGACGAGACATTCCGGGAAATTGCCGGGCAGCAATATAAGATTCATGTTTCAGAGCTTGACATCTCTGTGAACCCGGATGGTAAAGACATTGACCTGACGGACTATTTATTGCAAAAACAGGCTGATTTGCTGGGGAATATTGTCACAAGCTATAACCAGGTTGAGGAACAATTCAGATATGGCATCACCATCTGGGGTATCACCGATAAGTATAGCTGGCTGCGAAGCTATTTTAACCGCGAGGATTATCCCTTGCTGTACGATGATAATTACAAACCGAAGCCCTGTTACTGCCGGCTAAAAGAAGTTTTATAAAATCTGTTCAGGCAGCGGAAATTTCCCTTTTTATCCCGGATTTGCATCTTTCTCATGGGAATAGCCGGCGCATTTCTGCAAAAAAAAGCATAGTTATTTATTTCAACCGGATACACATGAATCGTATTTTTGCCGCCGTTGTAAGGACTTAACGGTATAATATGACGACTCCTCAGCAGGTTTACTCCGAAATAAAAGCAGGTGCCGCGAAAGAGCACACCCGCTGGCACCGCTTGCACAACAGGATCAGTTGGCTGAGGCTGGCATTGTTCCTTGCAGCAATCCTGTTTTTGTACTTTGCGCTTACCCGCACCGAAACCTTTCTCTGGTTCGTGTTGAGCGGCATTTCATTTGTTCTGCTGGTTTCACTGGTTTATGTCTCCACATTCACAACCGGCAAACGTGATTATTTCTTCCGTCTGAAAGGCCTTGCCCAAAAAGAACTCGACGCGCTGGACTTTAAATTCTCTGAGTTTCCCGACGGCACAGAATTTTTCAATACTTCGCACTGCTATTCCTCCGATATTGACCTGTTCGGGCCGGGGTCGCTTTACCAGTATATCAACAGGACCATTACACCCATGGGCCGGCAGCGGCTTGTGGACTGGCTTGAATCGCCCTGCCTTGATCCTGCTGAATTAAAAGCACGGCAGGAGGCTTGCATCGAACTATCGGGCAACCCTGCCTGGCGGCTTCAGTTTGCTGCCTCGGGGCAGGAGTCAGAAAGCAGCGATTCATACCAGCTGCTGGCCGGGTGGTCGCAACAGCCCGACCTGTTCAAAAACCATTCTTTCCTGCTAAAGATAATCCGGCTGTGGCAGGCCTTCATGATGGTGCTGCTGCTTGTTGTGATCTTCGGCATGATTCCTTACCAGGTACTCATACTGGCAGCACTTGCTAACCTGGCAATAACCGGGGCATTCATCGGCAGGATCAACCGCACGTTCCGCCTCTTCAATAAAAGTTTCAGGGAACTTGATGTTTACAGCAACCTTATCGGGAAAATAAGAGATTCAGGATTTGGCACTTCATGGATGAGTAAGCGCATTACAGCCCTGGGAACGGGAGAATCTTCCGCCGCCATGGAAATGCGTAAGCTGCAACGGCTTCTGCACCGCTTCGATTCAAGGAACAACCTGCTGGTCGGCTTTTTCCGCGATGCACTGTTCCTCACCGATATTGATCTTGTGCTGCTAATGGAAAAATGGCGCAGTTCAAACAAGAACAATATCAACAGGTGGCTTGATGCCCTTGGTGATGCGGATGCCATGAACAGCCTGGCCGCCTCTGCTTATAATAACCCGTCATACTGTTACCCGGAGGTTGTCCCGGATGCTTTCTGCTTCGAAAGTAAGGACCTCGGCCACCCGCTGATAAAGCCCGGAGATCGTGTTTGTAATACTTTCTCAATAAGCAGCTGGCATACCCTTGTGGTGCTGACAGGAGCTAACATGGCAGGCAAAAGCACTTTCCTGCGAACGGTTGGTGTCAACATGGTGCTGGCTCACACCGGCTCGCCGGTTTGCGCTTCGTCCTGCCGGTTCAGCCCGGTGTCGCTAATAACGAGTATTCGCACCAACGACTCACTCATAAAGCACGAATCTTATTTTTACGCCGAGCTGAAAAAACTCCGCTTTATTGTCGAATCGCTTGGGCAGGGCAGGGAAGTATTTATCCTTCTCGATGAAGTATTAAAGGGCACCAACAGCAATGATAAGCTGAACGGTTCAAGAATACTCGTGAGCAAACTGCTGGGACTGAAGACTTCGGGAATTATTGCCACACACGATATTGCCCTGGGTGAAATGGAAAAGGATTTCCCGGGCAGCATCGTCAACCGCTGTTTCGAGGCGCAGATTGAGGATGGCCAGCTGGTTTTTGATTACAAGCTGCGTGAAGGGGCCGCAAAGAATATGACGGCACTCTTCCTGATGAAGCAGATGAAGATTGTATAAGGCTGAGTTGATGCTTAACGAACAAGTTTTTTGATATAAAACAGTTTACATACCTTGCAGCGTGAAAGCAGGCGGGCTGAAGAAAGCAACAGTATGCTCCAAACATTTTTTATTGATCATACAACCTTATGCATGGTTTTTATCACTTTGTAATAGTTGCCTGACTTATAACATCCGTATTACATTACTGTGCTTCAGATATTGTCCTGTCATCCAATTCATTAATTTAATAACCAATTGATATGAAAAGAATTATTTTGATCACTTCTTTAGTATTTGTCTCAGTATTGATGTTCGGCCAGACCGGGAAACGACAATATCTGGGCATCAATATTATGCAATTGCCAGCCTTTACTATTAATGCTAACTTTTCACAGGATATAGCACCATACTTCACAGCTTTGGGAGATGCCGGTTATGCGGTGAATTATAAAAAAGCCATGAACCTTGACCTGCCCGGCACACTGCTGACGGCACATGAGAAACTCGACGACGTTACAGATATTGAAATGATTGAATATCATTTTT
>DAONEL010000121.1:1990-7784 GCA_035403045.1 Bacteroidales bacterium | reverse complement strand
ATTGCCGGCTCAAAGAAATCGGCGGTGATCCTTTACAAACACCAGCCCGACGCCGGATTGAAGCAGATACTGGTGAAACAACTGGGAGTGAAAGCCATTGTGGACAAGCAACGCAGGATCTATTTTATCGGCAACGTGAAATTCCATTTCGACACCGTGGTGAACCTGGGAACCTTCATTGAAGTGGAAGCCATAGACACCCAGGGTGAATTTACCGAAGAAGAGCTCAAACAACAATGCAATAAATTTGTTGAATTCTTCGGGCTGTCGCAGGAAGATATGGTTGACAGGTCGTACGGGGAACTTGTAATGGACAATTGACAATGGACAATGGACAATGGACAGTTGACAATTGACAATTGAAAATGAAAAATTGAAAATTGAAAATTAATTGATGCTGATGGCTATCGGGATTGAAAATGAGAAATTGAAGTTTTATAATTGATCCCTATTGCTTTCGGGATTAACCTCTGACCTTTGACCTTTGACACTTGACCTATGACTTTTGACCTCTCAAACATCAAACATCAACCCTCAACCCTCTAACATCAAACATTAAACATCAAACCTCAAACATCCAGCACCCAATTCCTGGCACCAAAACCACAGTTCCTATGGAAAGCTCACTTTCAAAGAAATACACTACAGTGGATGAGTACATTGCTGCTCAGCCGGAGAATGCCGCGAAACTCTTGAAACAGATGCGCGAACTGATCAGGCAGGCTGCTCCGCAGGCCAAAGAGCTGGTAAGCTATAACATGCCTGCCTTTAAAACCGGCAGGATGCTGGTGTATTATGCCGCCCACAAGGCACATATCGGCTTCTACCCTGCCTCGGTGGTGGCAATGAATGCTTTTGCGCCCGAACTCACTGAATATAAAACCTCAAAAGGCGCTATTCAGTTTCCTTTCGAAAAAGGAATTCCCGAAGCCCTGGTTGGAAACATCGTGCGGTACAGGCTCGATGAAAATGACATCATTCTGAAATCGAAGAAAAAATGACAAACCCGGTTTATCCCTGCCTTTGGTTCGATGGTAAAGCCAAAGAAGCGGCTGAATTTTACACCGCCATCTTTGAAAACTCACGCATCCTGTCCGTCACCGACCTTGTCGTGATATTTGAGATCAACGGCAAAAAGCATATGGGCCTTAACGGCGGGCCAATGTTCAGGTTCAACGAGTCAGTGTCGTTCGTGGTGGAATGCGAAACACAGCAGGAGATCGATTACTATTGGGAAAAGCTTACCGAAGGCGGCGAAGAGAGTATGTGCGGCTGGCTCAAAGACAAGTATGGCGTTTCGTGGCAGGTTTTCCCCGCCATACTCAACGAACTGATGGCCGATCCGGAGAAAGCGCCGAAAGTGATGGCAAAATTTTCGGATATCAGGAAGTTTGATATTCAAAATCTGCTTGAAATATAAACCACTGAGGCACTGAGGGCACAGAGCAGCACTGAGATGAATTTGTCAGGAAAGCCTGTTTACATTAAGCCGTATTTGTTTTATTGATGTTCCTATTGATGTAATACCACCAGCAGAACCATGAATCTGATTCCGGAATTAAAGACCATGCCCCGTACTTTGCTTGCAGGCAGGCATTTAACCATGTCGTATGTCCACGACCGGACCTTTGAACTCTGGAGCAGTTTCATGCCTGTGCGGAAAAACATTCAGGATGCTGTGGGCAACAATCTCTTTTCCGTTCAGGTTTTTGCTGACGACTACTTCGACCATTTTAATCCCGCCCGCGAGTTTGAGAAATGGGCGGCAGTGGAAGTCAGGGATCAGGAGGCAGTTGCCGCAGGAATGGAAACGCTGGTAATCCCCGAAGGGCTATATGCTGTTTTCATTCACAAAGGGCCTGCTTCTGAAGGCCCGCGTACATTCGGGTATATTTTTCAAACATGGTTGCCGGCCTCGGGATACATCGCCGATAACCGCCCGCATTTTGAAATACTGGGTGAGAAATACCGTAACAACGATCCCTCCTCGGAAGAGGAAGTGTGGATACCCATCAGGCCGGTGAAATAGCTTCATCTTCTCATACTTTTCCCGGATCAGCCTGTCCTTCGTTTTGTTGTGCAATCGCACAAAACCAAATTCCATTTACCTTTACCTGTCCAAAGTAAATAGTAAATGAAAAAATATGTTTTCGCACTGTCACTGGCCTTCATTTCGATTACAGCAGGTGCACAGATAAGCAACTCAGTAAGGGTATCGGATGACATCGAACTGATCAGGCTGAGTGCAAACGCATACATACATGTTTCGCACAGCGAAATTCCGGGCTACGGCAGGGTTGCTTCCAACGGGCTGGTGTTTATCAATAAAGGCAAAGCTTTCCTTTTCGACACACCTGCCAATGATGCCCTTACCGAAACACTCGTCCTGTACATAGAAAACAAACTGAAAGCCAGGGTTACCGGATTTGTGCCCAACCACTGGCACAGCGACTGCATGGGCGGACTTACATACCTTCGGAAACGGCAGATAAAATCATACGCCAACATACTCACCATCGAACAGGCGAAGATACACGGCCTTCCTGTTCCCGGACAGGCTTTCAGCGACTCGCTGCATCTCAGGCTGGGGAATAAAGATATCCTGCTTTATTACCCGGGCCCGGCCCACAGCACCGACAATATTGCCGTGTGGATCCCTTCGGAGAAGATACTTTTTGCAGGCTGTATGGTTAAAAGCATGGACTCGGTAAACCTCGGCAACACCGCCGACGGCGATCTGCAGGAATACCCCGAAACCATCAAACGCCTGAAAGCACGTTTCCCTAAAGCGGAAATTGTGATTCCCGGACACGGTGCCTTTGGCGGCCCGGAACTCATCGATCATACCCTGGAATTGACCGGTAACCTTAAATAACCTGATCATGGAAACCATGATGATGCGGGAAGAGCATGTCACCCCGGACGCGGAAGTCCTGAAAAAAGTGCTCAAACATAGTTACCCTGCCTATGAAGGGTGGATGAATACCGTCACATCCCCTAAGCAGGGTTATACGCCTGAAATCAACTATTACCGCGACGGCAAGGCATGGTTATGTAAAGGCATCCATAAAAAGAAAACCGTTTTCTGGCTCTCGTACTGGGACGGCTTCTTCAAAATCACTTTCTATTTCAACGAAAAGAGTGCTGCCGGCGTTTACAATCTTGATATTGCTGCCCAACAGAAAGAAGATTTCAAAAATTGCAAGCCGGTGGGTAAGTTCCTGCCATTCACCGTGATGGTAAGCAGCCCGGAACAACTGGCCGATATCATCAAGGTTGCGGATTATAAGAAAAGCCTGAAGTAAAGACGCGCGCTAAAAGCGAAAACACAGTTAGTCAGTTGATTAATTATTCCCCGAACAAATTCTTTATTGCATCGTTGTATTGATGATAAATTCAAATCATCATGGCAACTGTCAGCACATATCTCAACTTCCCCGGTAACACCGAGGAAGCTTTCAATTTTTATAAATCAGTTTTCGGCGGCGAATTCACCGGTGGCGGCGTGGCACGTTTCGGCGACTTCCCTCCTGCCGAAGGCGCCCCTCCCCTGGCCGAAGAAAACAAAAACCTGATCATGCACATTGAACTGGCACTGCCGGGCGGGCATTTGCTCATGGGCACCGATGCTCCTGAATCCATGGGATTTCATGTGAACTTCGGCAACAATGTTTACATCATGATTGACCCTGACAGCAGGGATGAAGCAAAACGGCTTTTTGACACGCTATCGGAAGGCGGGACAATAGAAATGGGCCTCAATGATACCTTCTGGGGTGCATACTATGGAAGCTGCACCGACAAATTCGGTATTCACTGGATGTTTAACTGCACTGCAAAATAATTCTAGGAATGCAGGAGAATAAAACACTTATTACGATTGAGGCTGAAATTAATGTTACACCCGTTGAAGCCTGGAAATGCTGGACTGAGCCTGAGCACATTGTGAAGTGGAACAATGCTTCCGCCGACTGGCACACACCCTGGGCGAAAAACGATCTTCGTGCCGGTGGCACATTCGTGTCCAGGATGGAAGCCCGTGACGGAAGCGAAGGATTTGACTTCAGCGGCACATATGACGAAGTCGTTAACAATAGCCTGATCGTTTACCACATAGCCGACGGCCGCAAGGTAACCGTAACTTTCACCCATGAAAATGGTAAGACCAAAGTCACTGAAACGTTTGAAGCCGAGACTGTTCATTCACCTGATTTGCAGCAGCAGGGTTGGCAAAGCATACTCAACAATTTCAAAAAGTATTGTGAGCAGCTCACCTAATTCACGCAGTTATTGGAATATAATTATGCACTCATTTAAATGATTAATCAGATTTACTGATCTGTTCAGTCATTTCCTCACTAATTTTGGTTCCCGATTTCACACACGGCTTTAATGCGTTCTCCCGGCAACAGGAATGTCACGCCGGAAATTCAGCACACAGCCTGCGCTGTTGTTTATTGACACAGAAATGCAAAAGAAAAAAGTAATAGTTGTCGGCGGCGGGTTTGCCGGCATTCATCTCACCCGCAAACTTGACGAACGCCTTTTCGACGTCCTGCTCATCGACAAAATAAACCATCACCAGTTTCAGCCCCTGTTCTACCAGGTTGCCACCTCGCAGATAGAACCTTCGAGCATCTCCTTTCCCTTGCGGAATATCTTTAATTACAAGAAGAACATCAGCATTCGCATTGGTGAGCTGCAACGTGTCGACAGGGAAAACAACCGCATCATCACCGACATTGGCGAATTCGATTATGATTACCTGGCAATTGCCATTGGCTGTAAAACCAATTTTTTCGGCAACAGGAACATTGGTGACAATGCATTTACACTCAAGTCGACGTACGACGCCATCACCATCCGCAATCATATTTTGCTGACATTCGAAAAGATCATTACAGCGACTGAAGAAGAAAAGGAGAGCCTGCTCAACCTCGTGATCGTGGGCGCCGGTCCCACCGGCGTGGAACTTTCGGGCGCTTTCGCGGAAATAAAAAAGAACATCCTGCCGAAAGATTACCACGACATTGATTTTTCGCGTTTCAGGATCATACTCGTTGAAGGGAGTGGTAACACGCTTGCAAACATGAGCGCCATGGCGCAGCAGGCATCAAGGCGCTATCTCGAAAACCTCGGCGTCACACTCATGACTGAGCGGTTTGTCAAGGACTATGACGGTAAAGTACTCACACTCAACACAGGTGAGCAGATAAAGACCAGTACTGTTATATGGGCTGCCGGTGTAACCGCCAACGAAATACAGGGCTTTGACGCTGAAATGTATGCCCCCGGCAAACGCCTCAGGGTGGATCGTTATAATAAGGTGCAGGGTTGTGAAAACATATATGCACTGGGTGATATTGCCTGTATGGAAACGCCAAAATACCCAAAAGGCCATCCGCAGGTTGCCAATGTGGCAATAAGACAGGCGGGACGCCTGGCAAAAAACCTGAAACTCATTGGTAAATCAAAGCAGCCGGTTCCATACGAATACTTCAACTTCGGCACTATGGCAACCATTGGTACCAACAAAGCCGTGGTAGATTTCCCGTTTGTAAAGTTCAAGGGCTATTTTGCCTGGTATGTGTGGATGTTCCTGCACCTGATGCTAATTCTGAGCGTACGCAACAAAGTGATCATTTTCCTTAACTGGGCCTGGGCTTATATCACCAAGGACACCTCCCTCAGGCTGATACTTACACAGAATAAGGGATAGGGTAAGATTTTATTACTCTGTTCGCGCGCGCAGTTCGCGCGCGTCTTTCTTTCAGACGCGTGCGCAGTTCGCGCG
>DAONEL010000121.1:0-1890 GCA_035403045.1 Bacteroidales bacterium | reverse complement strand
TACCTGGTTCTTGCACTGCTCCAGATCTTTATTGCGATTGGCGCTTTGCCGGCCGGCTATGCAATGATCACCGATCCGACCGGTAAAAGCCTTGGCATGACCACCGACATGCTTGCCGGTTCACACTTCCAAAATTTCCTGGTACCCGGAATTTACCTGTTTACCGTAAATGGAGTCTTTCATTTGCTGGCAGGAATTCTCAGCATCCTGAAAAAGAAATATACCTGGTTGTTTGGCCTGGCGCTTGGTTTTGCCCTGCTGGTGTGGATTACTGTGCAGGTTTTCTCAGTCAATATGAGTTCCTTCCTTCAACCTATGTTTTTCATTATTGGCATTACCGAAATTTTCCTGAGCCTGGTTATCAGGAAACAAAATCAAAATACCAAGGCTTAGGGACTGAGGTTTGTCCCCTGATTATCATACCATTATTATTGATGAGGCCTGCAATCAGTCATGCAGTTAAAACAGGCTATTATGCCAGTTATTGATGAACTCTTCATGGTTGTAACCTCCGTTTGCCGGATGTTCGTATATAGGGATTGAGTTAATGTTTAACTTAGTAAGCTCCAATCCGGAAAACCATAAATCATGAAAACTCTCACGATAACACTCGATGGCGGCAAGAAGGTTTCCGCTCATTTTCAGGGACATACCGTCAGTACCGATCAACCGGTTGGTGCCGGTGGCGAGAATTCCGCCCCTGCCCCTTTCGACCTTTTCCTTGCTTCGCTAGGCACCTGTGCAGGCATTTATGTGAAATCCTTCTGCGACCAGCGTAACCTGCCTGCAGAAAACATCAGGATAATACAAACCGTAGAATATGACCCCGAAAAGCGACTCCCTTCCAAAATCGGGATTAACATTCAGTTGCCTGCTGATTTTCCTGAGAAATACAGGGATGCCGTTGTAAATGTGGCACAGCTCTGCGCCGTTAAACGCGCCATTACCGACCCTCCTGAATTCGATGTGTTTTCGTCGGTAATGTAATGACTGTTAACTGTACCATTTAACAGGACTCTCAGGAAATGAAGCTGCTAACCGTTCTCTCCGGGTATTCAATATTTTTCATGATTTTCATGATGATACCTGTGGCTGGCATTTCGCAACAGCCTGCCGATACCATTCACCTGAACAGTGTGGAAATTGTCGGAACTCCGCTGCAGGTGCTGGTTAAAATTGATAAAAAGTCTATCGACCAGCTTCCTGTTCCCGATGTCGGAATGATGTTGCGCGATGTTCCGGGGGTAAATGGCATAAAGAAAGGTGGTTCCTCCATCGATCCCGTCATCAGGGGATTCAGGTTCAGCCAGTTGTCGGTGATGGCCGACGACGGCCTGAGGGTGGAAGGCGGCTGTCCCAACCGCATGGACCCGGTGACTTCACATATCGAAAGCGATGACATCCAATCCATCGACATCATCAAAGGACCGTATGCGCTGTGCTATGGCCCCGTACTTGGCGGAACAGTCAGGCTGAACACTTTCAAACCTGTGCCTTACGACCACTTCCAGGTTCATGCCAAACTCCGCACTTCACTGAGCAATAACCCGCTGGGAGTGAACCAGTATGCCATGCTTCATGGTGGTGGAAAAGTTTTCTATTTCGGTGTATCGGCAAGCTATAAGGATTATGGCAACTACACTGATGGTGACGGAAATGAAGTTTCGTCTTCGTTCAGGAAGTATAATTTTTCGGGCACTGCTGGCTACCGCGTTTCACCTGGACAGGAAGTGATTATTTCGTTACGCCGGAACTACGGTCGTGATGTAAAATTCCCGGCCCTGCCCATGGACGAAATTAAAGACAATACCACCTTATTATCAGCTGATTATCATATTCGTTTTAGCAACAGCACACTCCGCAAACTGGACTTCAAGATTTACAATTCCG
>DAONEL010000120.1:0-7877 GCA_035403045.1 Bacteroidales bacterium | reverse complement strand
GGATGGTACGGATTAGACGGATTTGCACGGATAAAAGATCAGTGAAAATCAGTTGTATATGTGTCATCCGCGTTCTATATGATTTAAAATGTAAAATGTCGATTAACCCTGCCAGCGATGGATTGTGTGCAGGAGGCACCGTTTCAGGTTGAATGTCAATGGGTTGCCCTGGGATACCGTACTATCCTGTGCAAATCATGTTTCTTACCTGATTCAAGCACGAACGGAACCTTTTCTTCCATCACATTGCTGGTATCGAGGCCATAGGCACGGATATCGGAGGTTGAGAGCCTGGTTAGAAAAGTATATATATCCATGATAAACTGCTCGAACGGTGCGAAATCAAAGTCATAGTTCTGAATGCGGCGGATGATAATGTAGTGAAAATCAGCCGGTATTCCATGATCGCGCAGCGAAGGATACCCGGAGGCAAGGCTTATCTCGCGGTTTTCTTCCATCTCCCTGAGCACATGCTTGAAGAACAGGTTGATCCTTGGCTGCACCTTGAAGCCAAGCCTGAACTCTACCCTTATCAGGACTTTGGGAATGATGGGATCGACAGAATATTCAAGCGTATGGGGCTCGTCGGTAATATGAACATGGATGAGCCAGTATGTATCAGCCCGTTTGGGTTTCTTGTTGAAAATTGAATAGAGAATTTTGGATTCAATATCAGTAGCATAGTCGGCGTGAGTGATATACACCAGGTTGGTGGCATATTTGGGCACCGTTTCATCGTGGCTTAGTGCTTCGAGGGTTTCGGTATAATCGGCAATCTTCACAAAGCGGGTAAAACGGTTTTTAATGATCCGTCCGCGGTACCAGGTGTACATGATCAGTGCCATAACGCCCGCCAGCAGCAGGGTGACCCATCCTCCGTGGATGAATTTGGCAAGATTGGCCAGCAGGAACGACCCTTCAATGCTAAGATAAAGCATCAGGAATGCAGCAATGAATACTTTTCTGCGCCTGATGCGAACCAGGTAAAACGACATGAGTATGGTCGTCATGAGCATGGTGATGGTAATCGCAAGGCCGTATGCAGCTTCCATGTCGGAGGAGTTTCTGAAAATGAGAATAACCGATACAACGGCTGCAAACAGCAGCCAGTTGATAGATGAAATGTACATCTGGCCCTTGCGGGTGGTAGGGTAGGTGATGCGCACTTTTGGCCAGAAATTAAGCTGAATGGCTTCACTGATGATTGTGTAAGACCCGCTGATAAGCGCCTGGCTGGCAATGATGGCGGCCAGGGTGGACACAATTACGCCAACCGGCAGAAACCATCCCGGCATGATGGCAAAGAAAGGGTTTTGCCATTGTGTGGTGCCGGCAGGCTGCATCAGTATCCAGGCACCTTGTCCGAGATAATTCGTGATCAGCGTGGTTTTTACAAATATCCAGCTTACCCTTATATTGTTGATGCCGCAATGGCCGAGGTCGGAATACAATGCTTCGGCGCCGGTGGTACATAGAAAAATTGCGCCAAGCAGGAGGAAGCCATGCGGGTGATGGGTGAGCAGTTGTATGGCATACCAGGGATTGAAAGCCTTGAGTACGACCGGCATCTGCACAATCTGAATAAGACCGAGCGTGGCAATCATGGTGAACCAGAGAACCATTACCGGGCCGAAGGACTTGCCGATGGTAGCCGTGCCGAACTGCTGAACAATAAACAATACCGCAACAATAGCCAGCGCGATCGGTATCACCTGCAGTTCGGGATGCCGGAGCTGAAGGCCTTCAACCGCCGACACAATGGTAATTGAAGGAGTGATAATGCCATCAGCCAGCAACGCACTGCTCCCGACAATAGCCAGGGCATACAGCCATTTACGCTTCCTGCGCACCAGGGCATACAATGCCAGAATGCCGCCTTCACCCTTGTTATCGGCTCTCAGGGTGATTATCACGTATTTAAGCGTAGTTTGTAAGGTGAGCGTCCAGATGATGCAGGATATTGCTCCGAGCACTGTTTCAGCAGAGATGTGGCCTGCCGAGCCTGCAATGATGGCTTTCATTACATACAGCGGCGAGGTTCCTATGTCGCCGAAAACAATCCCCAGTGTAATGATCAGGCCGGTGAGGGTGAGGAGAGAATGCGATTTCCTTGTGGTTCCTGGCATAATAGCTGGATTTGAAAAACTGGCGTCCGGCTGAGCATTCACCTACCTGGATAACTTAACTTTCGTGCCTGCAGAAAAAAAGCGTGCAAAAGTAGATATTATTCAATCGCTAAATTGAAATTCTGACGAATAATTTAAGAGTGCCGGCAAGCTTTATTTTTTCCGCTGCAGCGAACAACCGGTTACCTTGAATTATATTCTGAACAAGTATTTCAGTATCAAGGTTTCCCATTCGCAGCGATTGAATTTCTGCCAGGCCGGTGACCCAAACAATTACAGTCTTGCATTGTTGATTAAGTGAGCAAACGCATTCTTCATCACCTTCGTTTTCAGCTTTCAACCACCACTTAAGCCAATGATCATGCCCGGTTTCATGCAAAAGATATTCGTTTCATTTCTGATGGCAGTGTTACCATTGATACTCGCCGCTCAAGCGCCATTCCAGTATTCCTGGCGATACTACAGGCCCGGTAACACCGGCATACAAGGTGACTATGCTACCGCCCTTTGGATCGATTCGAACGGTGACCCCTATATTGCAGCCAATACCGGTAATTGGGGTGAAGGCGGTTTTGCCAGGTTCAGCCTGTCGGATACCACCTGGACCAATTATTCCAATGTGGATTACGAAATTTTAGGTTCATTTGACAATGGTGATATTCAGTTTTTAGATATCGTTGAAGATTACGATAATAATATCTGGTTTGGAAGTTTTCGCGGCGCTGTAAAGTTTAATCCTCAATCAGGCATTTCATCCGCAGTAAATTATGCACCAGGAAATTCAGCTTTACTGGGATTTACCTATGATATCGATCTGGCGCCCGACAGCAGCATCTGGTTTACCAGTGGCGGCCTGGTCCGGTATAACCCAAAAGATGACCAGTGGACATACCTCGAAGGTTCAAATATTCGCATAGCCGTGCAACCCAAAACGGATGGCAGTTACCTGGTTTGGTCGGCAGATACGTATTATGGATATGTATTCACCTACAACAGTGCGACTGGTGATTATACGAATTATACGCCTGAGGCTGTTGGCGATATTGCCGGCTTACCCGGTAAAGATTGTGTTGACGACGCCGGCAATTTTTGGGCCTTGCGCATGGCTGCCAATGGCGACTGGGAAACGCTTGAATATCAGCGCCCTGACGGCACCTGGGTTTACCCCGCACCACCCTATCAGAATGTCAGTTACTATATTGATGCATTCAAAGCCTTTGGAAACGGGAATGCTTTATTGGTAACTGCAAATGGTGAGACCTGGATGTTTGATGGCTCATCCTGGCAGAATTACGGGATCTGGAGGCCCTATCAACTTACAACCTCAGTTGATCAGGACCAGCAGGGCAATGTATGGGTTTGTGGTGTTGGTGGGGCTGCACGACGGGATGTCAACACAGGAGAATGGCAACGCTACCGGATTACAAACACTTCGCAGATCGACTATTTTGTTGAAGATATCTCGCTGGATAGCGAAGGAAATGTTTGGATGACAGGCAATGCAGGCAGCGGTGTAGGTGGTTTCCAAATGTTTGACGGCAAGCGTTGGACCGGCTTTAACATTTATACCTATGGCCTGGGGTATCCGTTTCCTTACCAGGCCGATAATACGCAGGCTATATACAGCAGGCCTTCTAATGGAGACATTGTTTTCAATCCCACATTTAACGGCATTCATGCCTGGGACGGTACCAGCTTTTTCTCTTTGGAAGATTATCTCACGACCTCCAAAGGATTCGCCGAGGACTCACAAGGCCGTTTATGGAGCCTGGGCGAATATTATAACATCAGGTATTACAATGAGAATTTGAATGATTGGACTATCTTACCCATTGTTGGCTGGGGAAGCCATATTATGCAGGATCCCGCTAACGAAGGTACAATATGGGCAACAACAGATTACGAAATTCAACGAACAGATGGTACTAATACATTCAGCAGGAGTATTGATGACTTTCCCGGCAGCGCTGCCTGGTTCACCGGTTTTGCTGCTGATGCTGAAGGTATTGTATGGGTTGGAACCTGGTCGCAGTTCACCAGTACAGGCAGTACATTGATCAGGCTCGATGTAAACACAGGGCAATACCAAACCTGGTCGTATGATGAAGGCTGGCCATTTCCGGGCGAGCACGTCAGGCCTATGACTATAACTCCCGACGGATTGTTATGGATGCAATACGACTCGGAGTATCCCTCAACGGATGCCGGACTGCTATGCTTCGATGGTACGCATGTTACAGCATTTCCCTCTTCTCCCGGAGGTGTACCACAATGGGGAGGCCTTCCCAACAGTACCATCAAGGATCTGGAAGTAAAACAAAAACCCGGAGGCTACGAGTTATGGATGAGCTGCCTGGGTAGAGGAATTGCGGTGCTCGATGTGGTTACTGACCCGGTGGGTATCGCTACGGAGGAAAAGCCATTGCATACCGACCGGCTTACTGTGTTTCCCAATCCTGCCGGCGATAAAACAGAATTTGAGTTCGAAACAGTATTAGCCGGACAGGTACAACTATCCGTCTTCGATTTGCAGGGAAGAGTTGTTGCCGTTATCCTTGATAAGGAACTGGAAGCCGGCAAACACCAGGTACCCTGGAATTGTACCGGCAGCAACGGCGATAAACTCATGCCCGGCCTGTATGTGGCCAGGTTTACTGAAGCCGGTAAAACCTACAGCACAAAAGTTATTGTTCGTTAAACCGCTATGGCTGATATACTTCCCGCCATCAATCGTTTAACCTCAGATGCAGGATCTCATTTATCAGCAAAAAGTGATAACCAACTAAGTAAAAAGTCCCGGCCAGCCTGAATTGTTTGCTTTGATTACGGCGGATTTAACCGGCAAGTGCTGATCCCTGTTTTATTGGTTAACCCTGAAGCAGAAAGATCGGGTTGAAGTCAGATATCTGATAAACAGGAAGCCGGTTTTCCCAATCATTTTACATCTTTGTGGCTTTAACATCTCTCAGGCTTTCGAGCGAGGTGTTGTTCAGCATGTTAAAAATATCATTCCTGATCCCGAGCCAGGTTGAATGCAATTTGCAGGGGTGTTCATCGCTGCACTCTTCAAAGCCAAGCATGCATTTCATATATTTTTCCTTTCCTTCGATAGAAAAAACGATATCGCCAATCCTGATTTCATTCACGGGTTTTTCAAATATATAACCACCTTGTCTGCCGCCGGTACTATTGATAAAACCAGCTTTGGCAAGCCCTGTCATTATTTTCCGCAGGTACTTGTCGGAAATATCCAATTCATGAATAAGTTCGGCAGCCGAATATTTCCGGACAGGATGGGCCGCCATATAAAGCAGTATCCTGATAGCATATTGCGCTGTATTGGAAATAAGCATAAATTTTTGTTTTCAAAGGTACTCATTGTAAACAAGAAGAGGCTGACTTTTCGTGTCAGCCTCTTCGGCAGAGTGCCTTATTATTTCTCTTCAGGAAGTAGTTTGTCTTTATCAAGTTTTGAAGGTGAAAATATCCCCAGAACCCCGTTGAGCCCTACACTCATCACAATATTGTAGAAGAAAGCCAGGAATGACAGCAGCAGCAGCGATCCGGCCAGGGCTGCAAATATCATGTACAAGTCAAATTCGCCATTGTGATATACTGTTCTGCGCAACATGCCTTTGAGGCCGGCCATACCCATGAAGGCGCCCATGCCGATACCGCCGAGCAGGTGTGCCCAGAAATGGAAATTAGCCAGTTTCTGGCTGTATAGTTTCGCGCCGTTTGTCAGTATCGGGAAAAGGAAATAAATAGCCGAATATAAGGTCATAGTGAGTCCGACAAGGATAGCGACATGAACATGAGGGCCAACGATCCATTGTGTATTGTGCAGGATGCGGTTAAGCCCGAGGTCGGCTTGCATGATACCCGCCGGCACAGCCAGGGCAAAACCCAGCAGTCCGCCAAGCAAAAACTTCAGTGGGTTGCTCATCTTCAGCGGACGAGCCTGCCACAGGGTTGCCAGGGTGATGAAGAATGCCAGTCCCTGGGTGATCAGTTCAAACGCCGTGAGCATTTCGCCGGAGAAGATTTTAAGAAAGGCGGGTTGAGCCTGGTCCGACATGAGGTGATGCGACCACACGAACCAGGAAACGATCATCTCGACAAGCAAGGCGGCCCTGGCCCATTTTTCCATGAATATTTTTTTACCCGTGATGAGCGTGGCCAGCAGGTACCAGGTTCCGGCAACAAAGATCAGCACCAGCCCGTCGGCTATAAGGTCAAGGCCCCACCAGAACCAGTTCTTGTACAGCAGGGCATCAACAGCCGAATGTTTCAGGTCGTACCCTAACAAAGCCGCGATCATATAAACAAGGATCAGCACACCGGTAAAAGTGATGATTCCGGCATTCAGCATCGTGTCAACGGTTCCGCGGGCAATGGCAGCCACAGGGGTTGAGACATAATGGGTACCATCGGCATTTTTAAGGCGTTTAAATCCTAACGCTGAAATCAATACTCCTTTGGGTTGCTTTTGATGACCGGCGGGATTGTAGGCAATGGTTTTAAAAATATTGAGAACAAAGAATAAAGTTCCAACCATCACCAGCGCGATTCCTAAAATGAAGAATGTCCCTCCCCACACGCTGAACTGTGTAAAATCAGCCGGCAGCGGCCAGTAAAGCGTATAAAGTGGCGAATAATGCGAAAGAAATCCTGCAAACCAGAAGACAAAAGTGCCGATTGCAATAAGCCACAATGTCCAGTTGGCGAGTTTGAAGCTCCAGAGCGGTTTCTTCATCAGGAAGGGAACCAGGAACAGAAAAGCGCCAAAGACTATTGAATACGATGAACCGAAAATTCCCACCAGGGGATGTGCGGTCATAATGGCAAAATATTGTTTATCGTCCATCATAACCCCGGGTGAAGCCAGGTGAAGGCGCATGATCATTCCTTCGACCACGGCAAACAGGTAGTAAACCAGGCCAACAACCACGAAACGCAGTACGAGTTTTTGCATAGGAGTGAGGGTTTTGTGTTTAAACAGGCCCTGCTCTCCATCCATAAAGGTTTTTATAAAGCTCATAATCATCAAGTTTTAAGGTTCGTAAATCAGTTAACTACCACAACATCTTTCAGTACCATTTTGTCGCTTTTCCAACCCGAATACTCGGTTGAACGGATCGTGAGAACCTCAGGTTTATCAAATTTCCACATCACGTCGTTTATGTGCCCAGGAATTACCTGCATCTGGAAGACCATGGAATTGTCCTGCCTGAAAAGTCCGAAGCCATAAGTAAGATCATCGGAGGAGACTTTGAATTGTGCAAGGTCGCCTGTGCTGATCTTCAGCGTATCAGCGGGAAGGATGAACTGGTGGTCTTTGATGCTGATCTCAAAAACCTTGTCAGCTTTGATACTTTCCCTGTTAAGGTCGATGGGTTTCCAGGGAATGGTTGCATGGGTGATCAGATGCAGACTTACGCCCAGTACTACCAGGAAACTCACAAAGGAATAAAACAAAGCGGGTTTGATGAAGCTTTCCTTGCTGCCGCGGGTGATCTGGTAACCAAACCACGTCATAAGCAGCAGGATAGCAATTACATACAATGTGTATGCAATTGTTTGTCCGTTAAGAACTACCGATGAATCTACCATAGTTGTTTGATTTTGTTGTTGGTTAATTAAAATGCTACTCAAAAGTAGTATATAAATTCATATAAAAAAGAATTTCGGAACTAAATATCCGAAAATATAAAAACCTGTTGAATTTAAGCATTCTGGCCGGCCAGTAAC
>DAONEL010000119.1:4685-8100 GCA_035403045.1 Bacteroidales bacterium | reverse complement strand
TGTTTCAAAATGTGGACCTGAACCTTAAGTTCAATAAGCCTGAGTTGTCAGTAGAAATTGACCGTGACAAAGCCCGCGCTCTCGGGGTGAATGTCAGGGATATAGCTGAAACATTACAACTCCTGTTCAGTGGTCAGCGGTATGATTATTTTATCATGAATTCAAAACAATACCAGATTATAGGCCAGGCCGACCGTGCAAATCGTGACAAACCACTTGACCTGAGTTCTGTATTTGTAAGAAATAATGCCGGTACGCTTATTCAACTGGATAACCTGATCAAAACAAAGGAGCAAAGCAACCCGCCACAGTTATACCGCTATAACCGTTATGTTTCGGCAACTGTATCGGCTCAGCCAAAAACAGGCATTACCCTTGGGCAAGGTATTGACGAAATGAAACGGATTGCCGGCGAAACACTCGACCCGACATTCTCAACCGATCTTGCCGGTGTTTCAAAAGACTATGTCGACAGCACCAGTAATATTGCATTTGCCATGGTTCTTGCACTTATTTTCATTTACCTGATACTTGCCGCACAATTCGAAAGCTACCGTGACCCGTTAACCATCATGTTTACGGTTCCGCTGGCTATTGCCGGTGCACTGCTTTCGCTTTACATTTTCGGGCAAACGCTTAATATTTTCAGCGAAATCGGCGCCATCGTTCTCATAGGTATTGTCACTAAAAATGGTATTCTCATTGTGGAATTTGCCAACCAGCGCAAGGAAGCAGGACTTCCATTGCGCGAAGCCGTTATTGATGCTGCCACCCGGAGGCTCAGGCCAATATTGATGACCAGCCTTGCCACAGCATTGGGCGCGCTCCCGATTGCCCTGGCACTGGGAGCGTCATCGCAAAGCCGCATTCCCATGGGCATAACAATTATCGGCGGACTGATATTCTCGCTGGTTTTAACGCTTTTTGTCATCCCCGCTCTCTACACGTATCTTTCGCGAAACCTCAAACATGTCGAAACAAAACCTGCCGAAACTCATGAAAATTAGGATTTCAATACTGCTGCTCCTGCTTGTTTCCGCCAGTTATGCGCAGGAACTGCTCACATTACCATCGGCAATCGAAACGGGACTGAAAAATAACTTCTCGATTATCCTGCAAAGCAACAATACCCAGGTTCTTAAAAACAACAACACTGCCGGAAATGCCGGAATGCTGCCCTCGTTGGGATGGACTGCCACCCAGAACAACACGATCTACACCACCCACCAGGAGGCTTTCAGCGGGGCTGTTAAGGATGTGGCAAATGCCATGAACACCTCACTGAACACCGGGCTGCAGCTAAACTGGACACTCTTCGACGGCCTGAATATGTTCGTAAACAGGCAAACCCTCGACATGATGCAGCAGATGGGTGAAAACCAGTCAAGGATAACTGTTGAAAACGCGATAACACAAATAGCACAATTATACTTTAATATCATCCAGCTCAACAGGGTAATAGAAGTAAGCCGCGATGCCGTAAACCTATCGGTGCAAAGGAAAATGATTGCCGAAAAGCAGCTTAAGATAGGTTCGGGCTCACTGCAGCAATTGCTCCAGTCAACCGTTGATCTCAATGCCGACAGCGCCCAGCTCATGTTGCAGGTGTCGCTGATCGAAAATGCCAAAGCTGACATGAACTACCTGCTGGCGCGGGATGCAGTTACTTCCTTTGATATTGTTGATTCAATAAGGCTCTTGCAACTTTCGGACTACGAAGATATTGTGGCCAAAGCCATGACTCAAAATGCTGACTTGCTGGCGGCAAAAATGGATCAAAGGATTTCGGAACTTAACATAAAGGCTGCTCAATCTGATCGTTATCCCAGGCTTAATCTTCAATCAGGTTATAATTTTATACTCCAGAAATCGCAAACAGGTTTTGCCGCGTTCAACCGAAGCTATGGCCCGTATTTCGGAGTGACGGCATCTTACAACCTTTTCAACGGTTTGAATACCAGCCGCGAAATCAGAAACGCACGCATCATGCTCAACAGCAGCGAAATAAATGTACAGCAAACTTCACTTGACGTGAGAGCAAGCATCCTGAAACTTTACACAACATACAAAACGTCGCTTGAACTGGTAAAGCTGGAGAATAAGAATATTGAAGCCGCCCAGCAGAACGTGGACATGGCTTTCGCCAAATACAAGCTTGGAACCATTACCGACATCGAACTTCGCGAAATGCAGAAGAAACTGCTGGATGCAAAATATACACTGCTTCAATCACAATTTGATGCAAAAAAGGCTGAAATCGAACTCATGCAGCTTAGCGGCGATCTCATTGGCCTTTTCAAATAAAGAATTAACCATGAAAACCAGGACCATGAAACGTACAATTCTCTCAGCAACTATCTTACTCCTCAGCGTAGTGTCTTTTGCGCAATTCTCAAGGGGAACCGTAAAGGAAAGCTTGTCAATTGACAGCAAGATATTGGGTAAGAAAGTAAATTATACCATCTACCTGCCGTTTGACTACGAAACATCCAGCCGCTACTATCCTGTGGTTTACCTGCTTCATGGTTACTCTGACAATGACATGGGCTGGATGCAGTTTGGAGAGGCCAATCTCATAGCTGATGAATGTATCGCCAAACGCGAAATACCCCCGATGATCCTGGTAATGCCTGATGGCGGCGTTTCATTTTACATCAACAATTTTGATAATTCGGTTCGTTATGAGGATTTCTTCATCCAGGAGTTCATGCCTTATATTGAAAAGACTTACCGCATAAGGGCTGAAAAGCGTTACCGCGGAATAGCAGGTTTGTCGATGGGTGGTTTCGGTACACTTAATTTCGCCTTTAAATATCCCGAAAAGTTCGCTGCCTGTGTAGCCTTCAGCCCGGCGCTGTTCTCCGAAGAAAGTGTTATGGAAGAGAATGAAACCAACTGGAACCGCATGATGACTCCGGTTTATGGCCCGTATAAGGAAGGAAGAGCCAGGCTTACCGATCATTACAGGATAAATAATCCGTTTGATGTAACCGCCGCTAAAGGCAAAGATGCATACAGCGACCTGCGTGTCATGATTGACTGTGGTGACGATGACTTCCTTACCGATGACAATTGCCGAATGCACATTCACCTCGATAAACTGGGCATCAGGCACGAGTTTCGCATGCGCAACGGAGTTCATAACTGGGTTTACTGGCGCGATAATCTGCCTGAAGGACTGAGATTTATTGGCCAGAGCTTCCACCAGTTCTGAGTTCATAATTGATTGCTTAACAATCTTTTAAAAAAAAATGCTGTTTATGCGAACCGATACTTGTCCATGGCCTTCCGACGACCGACTCATGATTGAATACCACGATAATGAGTGGGGCGTTCCGTTGCATGACGATCGTAAGTTATTCGAATTCATGGTGCTGGATGCATTCCAGGCAGGGTTGAGCTGGAGAACGGTTTT
>DAONEL010000119.1:1943-4585 GCA_035403045.1 Bacteroidales bacterium | reverse complement strand
CAGATTCCGGTTTCATCACCTGAGTCGGATGCCATGAGCCGCGACCTGAAAAAGCGTGGTTTCAAGTTTGTCGGAACAACAATTTGTTATGCGTTTATGCAGGCAGCCGGCATGGTGAATGATCACATCATCGGGTGTTTCAGGCACTGAAAGCTTTGCTGTGCAAGTGTTTGAGTTTTGTTATAATTAAATAAACAAACGATGAAAGGATGTATTAAAATTTTTGTGAGGCTTCTCATAGCCTTCGTATTCTTCATGATTATCATTATTCTGCTGTATAAAGGTGCAATGCGGCCGGCTTATGAGGACCATCGTTCAAGGATCACGGGGATTGAAATTGCTGAAGGAGATACAAGCAACCTGGCCAGCACATTAAAAGGCAAAATTATCGTCACTCCGAACACACCAATAATTTGGACCTTAAAAGTGCTGGTTAGAGATACAGTTATTTATTCCCGTAAGTCGTGGTTCAGTAGTCTGATGCCTACTTCTGCACAGGCAGCTGTTGACCCTGGGAGGATATTTCAGTATAGTTTTGAGGAGCCGATAGCACAGATAAAGGTATACGGGCTAAACGCCACCGATTCAGCAGATATCAGCGACAGTTTCAATTTGTGCAGCGATTGCATCTGTTACCCTCAGAATGATTCTTCGTTTTTGTGCCGCAACAATGAGGCCGCGGGCTTCATGATGAGAAGGATGTCATATGAAAATGCGAATTGCCGGAGTTTTGTAATTTATCAGAATACTATATCTCCTCTTTCATTTGAACACTTTTATGTGAAGGTTCTGTTTCCGTCAGGGAGAGCCTTAGGATGTAAGGCCACATTCCCAGTTAGAGGATAAGAACGGTCTCTGCTTCACGGGTATTTACCGCTATCTTTGTGGCCATATTTGCAACACATAGTACCAATTAAGTGTACCTTGATGGAATATCCCATAACTGCCTGGCTGCCGATTACCCGCGACGAAATGCTTAAACGGGGATGGGAAGAAGTGGATGTAGTGATCATCTCAGGAGATGCCTATGTAGATCATCCGGCATTTGGCAGTGCTCTGATTGCCAGGGTGATAGAAGCTGCTGGATACAAGGTTGCAATTGTGCCCCAACCTAACTGGCGCGATGATCTCAGGGATTTCAGGAAGTTTGGTAAACCGCGGCTATGTTTCGCAGTATCAGCAGGAAATATGGACTCGATGGTGAACCATTATACTGCCAATAAGCGCCTGCGGAGTGACGATGCATATACCCCCGGCGGCGTTGCAGGTTTCCGGCCCGATTATGCAACCGTTGTATACACACAAGCGCTCAAGAAACTCTATCCCGATGTCCCGGTGATCATCGGCGGCATTGAAGCATCCATGCGCCGCCTGGTTCATTACGATTACTGGAGCGATACGCTCAAACCTTCAATTCTTATTGATAGCGGCGCCGACATGCTTGTTTATGGCATGGCTGAAAAGGGCATTGTTGAAGTTATGCAAGGGCTTGAAAAACAAAAGGATATCGCATGGCTTACTGAAATACCGCAAACAGCTTTTGTAACTGACGAAACTGCCGTGAATGCCATGATGCAGGAAACCCCAGGCCTGGAGTTGCCCTCATTCGAGCAATGCATAAAGAATAAGAAAGATTTTGCCGGTGCTTTCAGGATTATTGAAACCGAATCGAATAAAGTGTCAGCCAAACGGCTGGTCCAGCGCACAGGGACTAAGGCAGTCATTGTGAATCCGCCTTATCCAACCATGACAACCGCGGAAGTTGATGCAGCATACGACCTTCCCTATACGCGGTTGCCACATCCCAAGTACAACAAGCGGGGTGCGATACCGGCCTATGAAATGATACGCCATTCGGTGAATATTCACCGGGGATGTTTCGGAGGGTGCTCATTCTGTGCGCTGGCAATGCACCAGGGAAAGTTCATTGCAAGCAGGTCGGAGCGGTCGGTCGTGGGAGAAGTTAAAGCAATTACACAGATGCCAGATTTCAAAGGGCATATAACCGATCTCGGCGCTCCTTCGGCCAATATGTACCGGATGCAGGGCTTCGACCTGAACATCTGTGCCAAATGCAGCCGTCCGTCATGCATTTTTCCGAAGATCTGCAATAATCTGAATATCAGCCATAAACCGTTGACCAACCTTTACCGAAAGGCTGCTGAAGTGCAAGGTGTGAAAAAAGTGACGATAGGAAGTGGTGTGCGTTACGATTTGCTGGTCGGACGGAGCAAGGAGGACGATAAGCGTTTTGGCCTTTCTGACTATGTCAGGCAACTGGTAAAGTATCACATTTCGGGCCGCCTCAAGGTTGCGCCAGAACATACCAGTGACAATGTGCTGAAGATAATGCGAAAACCTTCATTTATATTATTTAATGATTTCAGAAAGGTTTTCGAAAACATAAACCTGGCTGAAGGTTTGAAGCAACAGCTTATTCCATATTTCATCTCAAGTCATCCGGGAAGCCGGCTTACCGATATGGCTGATTTGGCAGTTCAAACCAAAGAAATGGGCTTTCAACTGGAACAGGTTCAGGACTTTACACCAACACCTATGACGCTTTCAAGTGTAATATACTGGACCGGCATACATCCATTTACAGGAGAGACCATTTTTACGGCCCGTTCGAAAGAAGAGAA
>DAONEL010000119.1:0-1843 GCA_035403045.1 Bacteroidales bacterium | reverse complement strand
ATAAGGTCAGCCTTTATTTCGGCTGCTTTTTCAACAATCGTATCAGCGATTGCTCCCTGAAGCAGTTCCCAGCTTGCTTCAATTCCTTTTTGTTGCAGATGCAACGTCATAGCCTGAAGATCAGCTTGTTGCTGCTTTGTTTCCTCAAGATTTTGTTCGGGTGAAGGCAATTGCGGGCCAATTTCATTCCCTACAAAAGCCGAGACAGGCATTTCAACATGTAAAATATGAATATGACTTTTAAACTGAGCAGCCATTTCCGCTGCATGATCTATCACGCAGGTGACAAGATCTGAAAAATCTACTGCAACTAATATTTCTTTCATTATGACTCACTTTTTAAAGGAACAAATATAATGAATTAGTGTATAAATTGCAAGCAAATTAAGAATTTAGAGATCTGATGGAATTTTACTGTTAGCCGATATCAAATGAAAAGCCCGGCTGTAATCCAACCGGGCGAGATAACGAGTCTGTCGAGCTGATCTTATCTATTTGATAATTAACCGTTTCACAATTGTTGTTGATACATTGCTGATCCTCAGGAAATACATTCCTGGTTTGCAGGAACTTACATTGAGGTATTCGCTGCCTGGAAGAGTGTTTAAGGTTCCTGACATTAGTTTTTCACCGGTAGCAGTAATCAGGTCGTATCGTGAACCCTTTGAAGCGGGATTCCGGGATTCTATGCGAACATAATCGGTCGCGGGGTTAGGCGAGATGGTGAAATTCCTGCTTGCCAGGCGCTCATCGGTGCCGCTGCTTGTGTGGCAAACAATAGGATAGATGGCATTTGTGAGGACAAGTTTCACGGGGTTTGTATATAAACTGTCATAAGGCGCCCATTCGTTGTTCGATTGTAATACCCAGCCGGAGTTGGGTACAACAGCGCCTGTCTTTGTTGTCCAGAGGACCAGCGTATCGCCGGTTTGTTCCGGCAGGTATATTCCCAGAAAGAATGGTCCGTTTACAGCAAGGGGTTCATCAAAAGTTACCTGCGTTGGCCGCGTTGCTGCCACATCTGAAACGATGTCAGACAACGACAATGAAGCAGAACCAATCACATCGCCCGGGGTTTGGTGTATGCTATCGTATTTCCAGGCTTTTACCAGCAATGTTTCACTGGCAAAAGCAGCCAGTTTGGCATAGCTGAATTCAAAGATGGCTCCTTTGATGGCCATATCGGGCGAAGTGTTGTCAAAATAGTCGGCAATGGCCTTGTCGCCATATACATTATTACCTGAAACATAGCCGGTAGAAATGTTATTCTTTAAGAGAACATAATAGGTAAGGGGCTCAGGCAGAGGGAAATGGAGTGTGTCGCAGCCGTTGTAGTTCACACTTACCGTGATATAGTTTTTCTTTTCGAGAGCATAAAACTGTATCCCGTCCGAAATGATCAGTTTTACAGAGTATGTTCCAGCCTGTTCGTAAGTATGAACAGGGTTTTGGACAGTATCGGATGCGCCATCGCCAAAGTCCCAGTTCCAGGAAGTGGGATTACCGGTTGATTGGTCGGTGAAATGCACTGTGAGCGGCACAGGGCCTGAAGTTACATCCGAAGTGAATTGCGCCTCAAGGATTTTAGAACCCGGTGTAATTGTTTTATCGACCTGCCTCACAACCACTTCCCGGTGGATATTTTGTGCAGATACGCTTGCTGCAGATAATACCAATAATAGCAGGGTACACAATCTTTTCATAATAAACGCGGTTTGGTGATAATAACACAATGAACCGGTTGACGATTGATTGCTGTTTTTTCGAATTATAGATCAAATTTCATGCCAGTCCTGAATCCGAGACTATATGAATCGGGAGAAGTTTCGGAGTCTTTAAAGAT
>DAONEL010000118.1:3072-8103 GCA_035403045.1 Bacteroidales bacterium | reverse complement strand
CAAACTTATTGCAGGAGGCACAATATTGGATGTGTAGTTTTCACCGTCAATCTGGTCGGGTAAAGTAAAGATCCCCAGGTTCATGATGTCTTCTTCGAGGTTTGCACCGGTGCAGGTGATGATCTGTACCTTATCCTGCCGTATCATTTCGGCAAGCGAAATACCCAGCTAGGCAGTGCTCATGGCGCCAGCCAGTGTTATCATCATTTTTCCGCCTTCCAGCAGGTGGCTTTCATAGGCTTTGGCAGCATCAACCAAAGTGGCTGAGTTAAAATGTCTGTAATGGTGTTGTATAAACTGTGAAATCGGGCCTTTATCCATAACGGGTTGATTTTGTGCAAAGATAAGCAGAAGGATGGGAAATATGAATCCAAGCAGTATGCTGAAAAGTTAGTTTTGCTTGTTTATTGGGAAACTTTAACCTATCCAATAGAAAGTCAGAGCTTTTGCAAAATGACTTCTTCATTGAATCTGTTAATTATTAGATTAAACGCGGTTTTTAATGAGCTGTAGCTGGAACTGTTATAGATATCATTCTTAATGACATATTTAGCATTGATAATCAGATGTTTGTCTTCCATCAATTGACTGCTGTAATTAATCAGAATATCTTTGTTATTTATTGTCAGATCTTCTGGTTTCGAGAAAAGTTTAAATCCTTGCGGGATGCGTAAGGTAGCTTTGTAAGTTCTTTCTTTCTGATAGGTAAAATCAATCGGATAAGTCCGTGAAGCCATCTTGAAGGGATTATCATTCATTACAAAATCCGAAAATGGTGCAATCAATACTTTTCCGGAAGATTCGTCATATTCCTGCATCAGGTCAATCGTTACAATAAATGGATTATCAAGTTCATTGTTATTCTCCACTTTCAGATTGGACAGTTGTTGTGATTCGACATTCAAATCTTTTTTGAGTTCCTGTATGTCTTTAGCATATGATTTGCGCAAGTCCAGTGCATCATATCCGGTTGAGGCTACTTTAGTTTTAGCAATTAATGAATCCTGGCTGGCATCAAAGGTCCAGTCAAGCTCATAATTGATTGATGAAGGGAAAGTGCTTACCAGTTTCAGCCAGGTAGGATCTCCCTTAGTCTTTTTTATAAGAAGGCCTTTGTCGTTGAAGCAGAATGAAGGGATCTCAGCGAACTGGCTCATCGGGTCCGTAGCGTCAAGAAGATAATAATTGCTGTCGATCAATACAGATGCCAGGACATAATTAAAAAAGTGCTGAAAGGGATAATCGGTTTTTATTTTCCCGTGGTCACGTGTGCTTATTAATACAGGGTTAGCGTCCAATCCGGCACTTTTCAGTAAAGCTGTTAAAAACAAGTTTATTTCTGCGCTATTTCCGGTTTTTGATCGTTGAAACTCCTTGGCACTTTGACTTGTGAGTTTTTCTTTACGTCCGTTCCAGTTAAAGTTCGACTTTACAATTCTATTAATTATCGTGGCTTTTTCAATGGCTGAATGATCAGCAAGTTTAAGCGTATCAAGAATCGATTTAGAATAACCTTCAGAACTCTTGTAATATTTCCCAAAAGAATCTTCTTTAAGGAAATCCTCAATCAATTGAGGCCAGGTTGACATAATTTTTATATTGGTTCCATTTGGCTGATGCACGGCGGCAAGCTGAAAATCAAGTTTGATGATATAGTCATGATAGGATGTAATGAACGACTCATCCCTGAAAGCCGGAATATTCTTTAATAGAAATATATAGACAACATCGTGGTAATCAGCTCCGAAATATCTCTTAGGCAGGTTTGATTCCTCATAGCTTTGAAAGTAGTCCAATTTGCTGGCACCTTGCAGGATATAGAAATACTCATAAAAAGGGATCATTTTTGTAGTATAGCGGCTGTAAACTACGGGTATTGAAGTTTGAAACTCCCAGTTTCTCAAGTTGAAAAGAAATGGGCTGGTGACAATATACCTGATTTCAAAGACGGAGCCTTCTTTAACATCAGGGATTGCAAATTTCATGACACTCCAGTGCTCGCTCTCAACTTCAACATATTTGTTCTTTGGATCGATGGCAGTACTTTGAATCTGATCATTTACCAGATTATATACCTTGCCGCTTATTTCCTTGATAATTTCAGCACGAGAACCATCCTTATAAAACGGGATTTCTATTTCAGCATATTTAAATCCCGCTTTTGAAAGGATTTTCACCTTTGTTCTGCGTTCATAGATAAGTTCAAAACCATCGTTCGTAAGATCAAAACGTGACTCTCCTATATCATAAAGCACGACCGCTTCTGCTGACAGATCTTTGGGATAAGATGTCATTTTCAACTCGTCATAACATGCATTTCCAAAGCATTCAGGCGTTTCCTGGCTATATAATCCATTGGTAAACAGGCCAGTGAATAATACGAAAAGACTAATAACATAGTGGTTTGAATGATACATATCAACCGGATTTCTTTAAGATTACAATTTTTTTATCTGTTTTCCTGATTTTCTCGATAAATTCGTAGAAACTACCGTATTCCCCAAGGGGTATTGTTTGTGCCCTGATCACCAGTTTTTTCAATATCAGCAGCTTATTCCCTTCAAGTGTAAATGTGGAGCTATAAATTCCGAAATCACTTTGAAATGCGCAATTTTCTGGCAGAGATGCAATCTTAAAACCGCCGGGCACAGCTAATTCTGTTGAATCGATATCCATATAAGGGAAAGGTAATTCGAGAGGCAGTTTTCTGTCGGCAGGCTTTTCAAATTTCCCGGTTCTGACGGGGAGCGATTCAAAATAGTATTCATCACCCGCTTTCCTGAGTGCTTTAAAAATATTGCAATGGGTCTGAAGTGATATAGAACTGCTGTCCCTGTCAGCTCTTTCCAATTGCCAATCCGTCATATCATATAAAGTAAAAGGCATGTAATCGCGGATAAACCGGTCCTGGTCATCAGAATGATACAAACTTTTGAGTTCATTGAACAGCTCAAAGTAATAACCCCTGAAAACAAAATCGGTACTTACTGTAGCCTCTCCCAGTTCGTTGAGGTCAATCTTTACTTTCCGACTGATTGAGTTATCACCGGTACCGAATGCCGGGGTATTTATCAACCTGCTTTTGTTTTCTTCAATCAATAAGGCCTTCCTGTTTTGGATACCTGAATGGACATAATTAAAAGGCATGCTATGGCTTGTAGCTTCTATCCAGATGGTGTCATTTTGCAGAGGCACAACCAATATCACATGATTGAATATTGAGAATGCGTTTTCAAACAAAATTTGCGAAGGCTGCAGATCGTTCTGAATTATGACAGTATAGCTTTCAATCCCTGCAATTTTAAGCATTGCTTTCATATAATTTGACAATGCTTTGCAGTCGCCGTACTTATTTTTTGCCACGTATGCGGCAGGGTAAGTTCTCAGTCCTCCAATTCCTATCGACACGTTGATATACCGTGTATTATCCTGAAGGTAGTGATATATTTTCCTGGTTATTTCAAGTGGAGATTGCTCTCCCTGGTATATGGATTTAACTCTCTGGATTTCGTCCTGGGGCAAATCCAAAAGATTTTTGTTGAGGTTGTAGTGCCAGTTGCCCAGTGTAGTCCAGTCATTATATGATCCTTTGATTCCCATTGTAAATTCATCAGGTACGATACAAACCCTCGGTTCAACATCTTCAATTGACGAGCCGAATTCTTCCCTATTGTAAGGTATGTTGAATGATGCCGAGTAACTGCTTATCACTGAATGACCTGCATTCTCCTTTGTGAGTAGTATGGCATTCCTCACGTAGACTGATGTTTTTATATTTGCGGGAATGGTAACCCTGAGTTTAGCCTGCCGTGTTCTGATTTCAGGAAATAATACAGGAGACCAATCGGCGATATAGATAAACTGAGATGTAGAATGGGTATAGGTATAGCCAATTCTGTAAGGGTATTCATTATGTTTGGCATAACAGGTGGTGACGAAATCATCTTCGTAAAGCGACATGGCATCTACAGCGCTTTTTACCTGGAACTCGCTTTTCTTTAATTCCCTTATTTTCTTACCATCAGCGGTTTCAATCCAAACGCTCAGTCCGGATAATTTTGTGTTTTTATCGGAGGGAATTGAAATTCTCGTGTATTTCTCGCCATTTCTGTTGTTGATCAGGATAACTATCGAATCTGTGCCTGATAATTTTGTTTCCGAGAGGTCAATGTTTGTTGAATACTTAATTACCTCACAGTTCTGAAAATTTGATGGTTGTGCGTTAGTAACAATGGCAACCAATGCAAAAGATATGATGAAAATCAGGCGGGAGAGATTCATAAATAGTCACAAAAAATAAAGCAGAGTAATTAATTCTGGGTCAGTTCGTCTGTTAAATCCCTTATGGGATCAGGTAAAGGGATAAATCATATTCTGCTAAATTAGCAAAATCGGTATACCATTCAAGAAATTTCTTTGACTTTATTGCCAAGGGTTATCATTTTTAATCAGAATCACAGAGAATTATTTGACTACCTTTGCACCCCTGAAAACAAGCTCGCCAACACCAATATTCCCGGCTGATTTTCAAAAGATTAAACCCTGACACCGGATTTATGCCCTTGCGGCTTTTTCCTGCACAAAGACATTTTTCATGCAAAGCATTCGCAATATTGCCATCATCGCCCATGTCGACCATGGCAAAACCACCCTCGTAGATAAAATTCTCCACGCCTGCAAACTCTTCCGCGATAACCAGGAAACCGGCGAACTGATCCTCGACAGCAACGACCTGGAACGTGAACGCGGTATCACCATCACATCCAAAAATGTTGCGGTTGAATATAAAGGAGTTAAAATCAACATCATTGATACTCCCGGCCATGCCGATTTCGGCGGCGAAGTAGAACGTGTACTCAAAATGGCCGACGGGGTACTGCTGCTGGTCGATGCTTTCGAAGGGCCGATGCCGCAGACAAGATTCGTTACCCAGAAAGCATTATCACTGGGACTGAAACCCATCGTTGTCATCAATAAGGTAGATAAGGAAAACTGCCGTCCCGACGAGGTGCAGGAGCATGTTTTCGAGCT
>DAONEL010000118.1:0-2972 GCA_035403045.1 Bacteroidales bacterium | reverse complement strand
TGATTGTGGATACACCTGAAAATGTTGCCGGCAGGGTTATTGAACTCGTAACGCAGCGTAAAGGCGACCTGATGGTGATGGAACCCAAAGGCGACCTTCAGCACCTGGAGTTTCACATTCCGTCGCGCGGTATCATCGGTTTGCGCAATGCTATTTTAACAGCAACTGCAGGAGAAGCCATCATGGCGCATCGCTTTGTGGGATTCGAACCCTGGAAAGGGCAGCTGCCGCAGCGTCTTGCCGGCGTGCTCGTATCCATTGAAACAGGCACAGCCACAGGTTACAGCATTGATAAACTCCAGGACAGGGGCAGGTTTTTCGTCGATCCGTTCGAAGATGTTTATGAAGGCCAGATAGTTGGTGAAAACACCCGCGACAACGATCTTGGCGTTAATATTGTGAAAGGCAAGCAGCTTACCAATTTCCGCACCACATCAAAGGACGATGCCGTGAGACTGCCGCCGGCTGTGAAATTTTCGCTCGAAGAAGCGCTCGAATATATTCAGGTTGACGAAATGGTGGAGGTAACACCCAAGTCGATGCGTATGCGCAAAATCCTGCTCAAGGAGCTTGACCGCAAGCGTGCCTCCAAATAATTAAAAATCACTTAATTGCTAAATTCTTCTGTAATGAAACTCAGATTTCTTGCTCTGCTGCTGTGTTCCGTCATTTTGCTGCCGTTTGCGGCTAAAGCTGACGAAGGTATGTGGCTCCCCATGCTTATCAGTAAATACAATTATGCCGATATGCAAAAGCTGGGGCTTAAACTCACCCCTGAACAGATTTACAGCATCAACCAGGATTGCCTGAAGGATGCTGTTGTGGCACTGGATCATGGTGGCTGCACCGGCTCTGTTATTTCTTCCAAAGGGCTTTTGATCACCAATCATCATTGCGGTTTCGATGCTATTGCGAAGCAAAGTTCGGTTGATCATGATTACCTTACCGATGGTTTCTGGGCTATGCGGCCCGATGAAGAACTGCCCCTGCCGGGGAAAACAGTTTCGTTCCTCATTCGCATGGAGGATGTTACTGAAGCTGTGCTTGCCGGTATTGCCGATACGCTGAACGAGGAAAGCCGGACTGAAAAAGTCCAAAAAGCTGTTGACAGCATTTCTGCGGCAGTTAAAGGCGATACAGGTTATGAGGTTTCCATCGAAAGTATGTTTGCCGGCAACGAATATTATCTCTTTGTTTATCAAACGTTTACCGATATCCGCATGGTTGGCGCGCCGCCCTCAGGAATTGGCAAGTTTGGCGGCGAAACCGATAACTGGATGTGGCCGCGCCACACAGGAGATTTTTGCCTGCTCAGGATCTATACCGGCCCCGACGGCAACCCTGCGAAATATTACAAAGGGAATGTCCCTTTTTCTCCGAAGAAATTCCTTACCGTTTCCCTGGCAGGTGTTCACGAAGGCGACTTTGCTATGATCCTCGGTTATCCGGGAGCTACCGACCGGTTTCTCACTTCATACGGCATCAGGCAAAAACTTGATCAGCTCAATCCGTCGGACATTTTGCTGAAAACAGCAAAGATGGATATTATGAAGCGATATATGGATCAGAGCGATGCCTTACGCATTGCCTATGCCGGCAACTATGCCTACCTGGCAAACTTTCAGAAGAAGTCGATACAGGAAAGCAAAGCGCTCACACGCCTGAATGTTTACGATGATAAGAAAAAGCTGGAAGACGAATTTTCGATCTGGGTTGAGCAGGATTTGGCCCGTGAGACGAAGTACGGCAAGGTGCTTAAGAGCCTGAAGGACATTTATGATCAGAAAATGGCCGACCGTGCCGATGAAGCACAAAACTACATCCTTGAAACCATGATGGGCGTTCAGCTGCTGGATTTCGCCTATGGGACCAACGAGCTGGCTACCGTTCTGGCCGGAAACGACAGCGTTGCCGAAGCCATTGAGGATTTCGGCAACCGGGCCGAAGAATTCTATCAGAATTATAATCTGCTTGTCGACAGGGAGATTCTGCAGAAAATGCTCAAACTCTATTTTAATAATCTTCCCGAAGAATACCGTCCCGAAGTTTTCGACCTCATCAGGAAGAAGTTCGGCAACGATATTAACCGGTATGCTGATTACGTCTATTCAACTTCGATATTTGCCACAAAAGAGAAATTTGAAGCATTTCTCAAAAAACCTTCGCTGAAAAGACTGGAAAAAGACCCGGCTTTTAAAGCTGCAAATCAGTTTGTTGCATCATACATTCTTACAAGGTTTATCCAAATGTCGTACGAGGAAGATTTCAATAAAGCCCGAAGGCTGCTTATTGCCGGACTGCGTGAAATGAATCCCGGCAGGGCGTTTTACCCTGACGCCAACAGTACGATGCGGCTTACATACGGCCAGGTAAAATCTTACGTGCCTGCCGATGCTGTGGAGTATAACTTTCAGACAACGGGTCTTGGAATTTTGCAAAAAGATGATCCTGCAAACGATGAGTTCAGGGTGCCGGCAAGGTTGAAAGAGCTTTATGCTGCCAAAGATTTCGGGCGATATGCCGAAAATGGTGTTCTGCCGGTCTGTTTCCTCACCACACACGATATTACCGGTGGCAATTCGGGAAGCCCTGTAATGAATGCCAATGGAGAGCTTATTGGTGTAGCGTTTGACGGAAACAGCGAAGCCATGAGCAGCGACATAAAGTATGATGTAAACCTGCAGCGAACCATTGTAGTTGACATTCGCTATGTAATGTTTGTTGTCGACAAGTATGCCGGTGCCGGCTACCTGTTGGATGAAATGCAGATTGCGGGAGTGAAGAAATAGTTAAAGGTTAATGGGTTAATGGGGAAATGGGAAATGGTTAATGGGGAAATGGGAAATGGTTAATTGGGAAATGGGAAATGGTTAATTGGGAAATGGGAAATAGTTAATGGTTTGTATTAATACACTATTAACTGATTACCAATCAACTGATAACTGATAACCGATAACCGTTAACCGATAACC
>DAONEL010000117.1:0-8230 GCA_035403045.1 Bacteroidales bacterium | reverse complement strand
ATAAACTTTGACTGGGCAACGAATGCCTCTTCCATGCCTTCGGGGCTGTATTTTTCACCGTCATCGGCTATCAGCAGGCTCTTGAATCGCCCAAGCACGTAAAGAAAGCCATCATTGTCCATGTATCCCAGGTCACCGGTGTGCAACCAGCCATCGCGGATTGTTTCAGCAGTAGCTTCTTCATTTTTCCAGTAACCAAGCATCACATTTTCACCCCTGATCACTATTTCGCCTTTCTCGCCCACAGGTAATGAATTGCCTTTGTCGTCGCAGATTTTAAGATCCATATATTTTACAAGGTAACCCGAAGAACCAAGCTTATGTTTTGTTTTGGAGTTTGACGAAATGACCGGTGACGCTTCCGTAAGTCCGTATCCCTGGTACATGGGTATGCCGATCGCATAGAAAAACCGCTGTAACTCAATGTCGAGCAATGCACCTCCGCCTACAAAGTATTCAAGTCTGCTGCCAAAACCTTCGCGAATCTTGCTGAAAAGTATTTTATCATAGAGCCAGATCAATGGTTTATAAAGCTTTGTGAGGCCTTTGCCTTTTACAAAACCGTTGCCGTTGTATTTATAGGAGATTTTCAGTGCATGATTGAAAAGCGACTGTATAAGTTTACCTTTCTCACGGATATTTTTTTCAATATTCTTACGGAAATTCGAAGCCAGCGAGGGAACACTCATCAGCAGGTGCGGCTTAATTTCCTTGATATTTACAGGGATATTTTTGAGTGTATCAAGCCCTGATTTCCCTCCGTAAACAGCTGCCAGAGAAGCCCCCATTCCCATGAAACAATAAATGCCGCATGTATGAGCAAATGCATGATCCCAGGGCAAAATCAGCAATGTGACATAATGCGGAGGAATATCCATCAGCGTGTATGCCTGATTCACATTGGTTATATAGTTATTGTGCGAGAGCACTATTCCTTTAGGATCGGCGGTGGTTCCTGAGGTATAACAGATATTTGCCGGGTCGTCAGGCTTAACCGAGTTCCATGTCGTGTGAAATGCTTCGCGTTTGGTTTCCAGGTATTTATCACCCAGTTCTTTAACTGCATTAAAATCAATTTCCCTGTCAGTATCCTGGGCTCCACCGTCAAGCAGTATGAGTTTCTCGAGGTTTGGAAGTTCAGGCCATGCCTTTCTTAGTTTTTCAGCCTGCCTGGCTGATGCGATTGCAAAGCGGGCGCCCGAATGGCCAACCCTGTAACGGATTTCTGAAACTTCGGTCAATTTGATGGATAAAGGCACATTGATTGCGCCCGTATAGAGAATTCCTAATTCACTGATTACCCAATCGTTGCGGCCTTCAGAGATCAAGGTCAGCCTGTCACCATGCTTTATCCCCAGTGCCAGCAATCCTGCAGCAAACCGGTGAACTTCGTTACGCACATCGGTATATGTGGTTTCTCCGTACGTGCCATCGGTTTTTTCACGCAAGTATGTATTGTGCGGATATTTGTTAACACTTTCTTCAAAAAACCGCGGAATGGATTGACTCATTTGACGTAGGATTTAGTGAATTTGGCAATGGCTAAACTAAAAGATTATCACGGTTTTGTATTCAGCATTGTGTCTGAAGGGTGTATTTTCACACCTGGCTGAATCAGCCGGGCTGTGGCTATCATAGCACCGGCAATGGCTTCTGCTTTTATCGGGCGGTATTTTTTCAATGGCCCCACAAAAAGAAACGCGAGGCTACCGGCAAATTTCTGTGCCAAATATTCACCGAAACGAAATTCGCTCCGTTTGCCCAGGATAAGGGATGGCCTGAATATGTGCTTTTCTTTAATGAGTAATCGGGAGATGGCAAACTCCATTTCTCCTTTTACCCTGTTGTAGAAAATCCGTGACCTGGCATTGGCGCCCATTGCACTAACCACAAGAAATCTTACTGCCCCGATTGAAGTGGCATAACCGGCCATGTTCACTACATAATCGTGGTCCACTTTGTAGAAAGCAGCCTGGGAACCTGCCTTTTTTATTGTAGTTCCGAGTGCACAATATACGTCATCGGCTCGCTGTGGCAGTTCAGATGGATTTAACCGTTCAAAATCAACGATAAACTGTTGAATTTTAACATGTTGAATTTCAAGGGATTTCCGGGAAAAAAGAATAACTTTTTCGTACAGATCATCTTTCAGAAGCTGATCAACAAGATGGCCCCCCACCAACCCTGTTGCACCGGCAACTATTGCGGTTCGCTGCTCCATTTTTGAGTGACTGGAATATGAAGAATTTAATTCAGACAAATATAACCCTGTTTTTTTAAAATCCCAGTTAAATCAGTGAATAGAATAGAGAAAGTAAACATATTTGATGTAAGGGTTTAAATATCAATAAATCAACAGTTAATTATGCATACAGGTAAGGGCAGACCAAAACGTAATACGCGTCGTTAAATTTGGTACCTTTGATTAATCAGACCAAACCCTTATGCCAATTATCAATTCAGTGATTTCGTGGTTTATACGTAAGCGTATTCACCAGATTGAATTATTCATGAAATATCCTCACGAAGTGCAGGCCGAATGGTTTGAACGACTTATTTATGAGGCCAGGGACACTGAATGGGGGAAAAAGTATGATTACAGGAATATTGAAACTGCCGGGGATTTTAAAAGAAACGTACCGGTAAACGATTATAACAGTTTGAAGCCATACATCGACCGGCTGCGGCAGGGTGAACAAAATGTTTTGTGGCCTTCGGAGGTGAAATGGTTTGCAAAAAGCAGCGGGACAACCAGTGACAAAAGCAAGTTTATACCCGTGACGGAAGAAGCACTCGATACCTGTCACTTCAAAGGGGGGAAGGACCTGCTGTCAATGTATTGTAACAACAATCCGAATACACGCATCTTCAGCGGAAAGTGGCTGGCGCTTGGCGGCAACCTTACCACCGACAACATTGAAGCCGAGACTTATCATGGCGACGTATCGGCCATTATTATGGAAAACCTGCCATCATGGGTTCAGCTTATCCGCACTCCCGACCTCAATATTGCGCTGATGAGCGAATGGGAATCCAAGATTGAACGAATTGCCTCTGTTACAAGGTTTGAAGATGTGGTGAATATCACCGGTGTGCCTTCATGGCTGCTGGTTTTGCTCAGGAGGGTGCTTGAGATGAGCAGCAAGTCAAATGTTGCGGAAATATGGCCGAACCTGGAACTATTTGTGCATGGCGGGGTAAGTTTTGTGCCGTATCGTGAGCAATATCGCCGGATATGTCCGCCCGAAATGCACTACCTCGAAACATACAATGCCAGTGAAGGATTTTTCGGTATCCAGGACAGGCTCGGATCTGATGATATGCTGCTTATGCTCGATTACGGCATTTACTACGAATTCATCCCGTCATCTGAAATCGGGAAAAGCAACCCCGCCACTATTACTCTCAGCCAGGTGGAAACAGGTGTGAATTATGCCCTGGTCATCAGCACCAATGCCGGGCTTTGGCGATATGCCATCGGCGATACGGTAATGTTTACCTCAACAGATCCTTACCGGTTTCGCATTACCGGGCGTACCAGGAACTTCATCAATGCTTTTGGAGAAGAACTGATCATTGATAATGCTGAAAAAGCACTGGCAATTGCCTGCGAAAAATCTTCAGCCCTTGTTAACGAATATACCGCAGCTCCTGTGTATTTCGGTGAAAACCAGCAGGGTGCCCATGAATGGCTTATCGAATTTGAGACGCCTCCTGAAAACATTGAATACTTTGTCGAATTGTTTGATAATGCTCTCAAATCACTCAATTCTGACTATGAAGCAAAGCGTTATCACAATATGATACTTAAAATGCCTGTGGTGCATGCGGTACCCAAAGGCACTTTTTTCAACTGGCTGCGTGAAAAGGGAAAGCTGGGAGGGCAAAACAAGGTGCCTCGTCTTTCGAACGACAGGAAATATGTGGAAGAACTGCTCGATTTGATTTCAAAAAATAAATAATTGCGATACATTTGCTAAGTAAATCCATGTGGGCATCACTATCGTTTGTTCTTCAAGATTTTCAGCCAATAACCAGGTAATTACTTTAATTTCAGAAGATTAATTATGCATATCGCTATCGCAGGAAACATCGGTTCAGGTAAAACCACCCTTACAGGCCTTTTATCAAAACATTTCGGGTGGCAGCCCAATTATGAAGATGTGGATACCAATCCATACCTGAGCAGTTTTTATGAAGATATGCAGCGATGGTCGTTCAATCTGCAGATTTATTTCCTCAACAGCCGTTTCAGGCAGATTGTTGAAATACGGCGCAGTGGCAAGAATGTGATTCAGGATCGCACTATTTATGAGGACGCCAACATATTTGCGCCCAACCTTCACTCCATGAACCTGATGACAACACGCGATTTTGACAATTACAAATCGTTGTTTGAACTGATGGCTTCGCTCATACAGCCGCCCGACCTGCTTATTTACCTGAGGGCTGAAGTTCCCACTTTGGTGAGAAATATTCAGAAACGGGGTCGCGAATATGAAGCTTCTATTCGACTGGATTACCTCAACAGCCTTAACGAACGTTACGAAAACTGGATCGACGGCTATACGTATGGTAAATTACTGGTTTTTGACGTCGATAACCTCGATTTTACCAACAACCGCGAAGATCTTGGACTGGTGATTGAAAAAATTCAAGCCGAGTTGCACGGGTTGTTCTGATCCAATTTACACTTAAAGTATATAAGTTCCTATCCCTTAACACCTTAGAGTGTCTGCCGGCACCTGCTGAAACATGGCTCAGCCGTTGTCATGCAAGTGGCTAACCATTAATTAATCCATCCTATGGCTGCAGTTCTGAGTTTTATATTAGGCCGAAGGATGCTCTTAATCCTGTTGTCTATCGCTGCGTTATTATTTATTGTTAGTCTGTGGCATCGTTACCCTTATATTGATGACTGCTGGTTTGGTGAACAGGCTTATTGGCTGTCAAAAGACGGAATAGTAAAAACTGCCTCTATTCATGCCGGGCTCGGATGGGAGCAAAGGCTGTTCGTTTATCATAAACTGAACATCTGGATTGGTGCACTTATTGTTTATATGGCCGGATGGTCGCTTTATTATCTGAAGACTTTTACATTATTGATTTATCTGTTTTTCTTTTACCTGCTTTTCAGATACTTTAAACTTCATCAATACCAAGGCATTGATAAAAAACTGCTCTTAACATCATTCCTGGTTTTTGCAAATCCCCTGATGTTCATTTATGGCTTTACTTACCGGCCTGAGATTCTGGTAATGACGCTTGGGTTTTCCTCCTTTCTTATGCTTGAAAAAGCCAGATTGAATAATTCAGGTTCACATATATTAATGATGACGGCCGGGATTGCTGCCGGTGCGGCCTTATTGGCGCATCTTAACGGTATGATTTTCGCTGCAGCAGGATTTATTTATCTCATTATCTACAGGAAGTACCGGTATATTCCCGTGTTCCTGGTTTCATTTACAATTACAGCCTCTTTTTACTTCATTGAATTGATTCCTGCCGGAAATTTTCAGCTTTTTCTGGCACAAATGAACCATTGGCCTGACAATATCCAGGGTAATTATGGACAACATAATTCACCTCTCGCCGCAGTTTTATCCAAACTTCTGAATGAACACCAGCGTTTTTTCTGGAGTGACAAAGTAGCCATATTTTCCGGCCTTTTCTTTTTCTCTGTTATTGTAAGCTTCAGATACCTCATCAAAGAACATCGCCCGATAATAATCTATACGGGTTTGCTGATTCTCCTGCTTAATTTACTGGGCAGCCAGATTGCCGAGCGTTATCTCATATATTATCTGCCCATGATGGCAATTATTATTGCTGTATCGATACTGAATATGCTGGAAACAAAACAATATAAAACCTTGATTTTCGCCATGTTGCTTGTTACCTTTCAGATTGTAATTTTAACAAGGCACTGGCATGAAATCATGCTGAGAAACAGTGATATAACTTTCATTAATCAACAGATAAATGAAAATATTCCCATTGGTCACGGGCCTGTTATGGCGCCTTATTCATTCATTTACAATGAGATTGAGAACAGGCCTATACTAACCTATCATTCGCTTGAATACTTTGAGGCAGCGGAGAAACGAAAACTTACCGGTACTGAGGCACTCAAAAGATGTGCAGAACTTGGTGTCGATTACATCGTTGTTGATAAAGATCTTGAAAATGATAAAGATAAATATCCCTGGTTCGAACCCGCAATAAGAGGTAATGATCTGAATTACAGTATTCTTAAGACTGTTAATGGTTATCTCATCCTGAGCAGGAAAAATGCTGACAGATCTGAATACTAAAGGGGATCAGCATCAATTACCACACGCACACCGCTAAACTCAGGATTCCCGGCAAGCACTTTTACCGCCTTCATCAGCTCTTCTTTTGCAAGAGGCAGCGAAATGCCTTTTTCGAGCTTCAGCATGATGTTTTTCAGGTAGAAATTACGGACACGCGTTACCAATGGATACTCGGGGCCAAGAATCCTCTTGCCGAAAAGCTGCCGGAGCAATTTTGCCAGTTCGGAAGCGGCTTTGTTGGTGCGGTCAGAATGGGTGTGCTTTACGGTAATCGTGATCAAACGGCAGAAAGGAGGATAGATAAAACGCTTTCTTTCAGCAAGTTGAGCATTATACATCGAAATGTAATCGTGGCTGAGGACAAACTTCAGGATATCGTTAGAAACATTATAAGCCTGTATCAATACTTTACCCTGTTTGTTTTTCCTGCCCGACCGGCCGCTAACCTGTGCCATGAGCTGAAACCCGCGTTCGGCCGAACGGAAATCGGGGTAGGAGAGAAGGTTATCAGCATTGAGTATCCCTACCAGGCTCACATTGTCGAAGTCCAAGCCTTTGGTAACCATCTGGGTGCCAACAAGGATGTCGATTCTTCGCTCTTCAAAATCGGTAATGATCTTCTGATAGGAATATTTCGAGCGTGTGCTGTCGAGGTCCATCCTCACAATGTGCGCCTGCGGAAAGAAAATGGCCAGTTCTTCTTCAATTTTCTCGGTGCCGAAGCCTTTCATCATCATGCCGGGATGGCCGCATTCAGGGCACTGGCTGGGAACCTGCGTTGAAAAACCGCAGTAATGACACCGCAGCATGTTTTGTTTCTTGTGATAGACCAGCGAAACATCGCAGTTTACGCAATGCGGCGTCCAGTGGCAACTGCTGCAGTCGAGGTAGAGTGAGAATCCGCGCCGGTTCTGAAAAAGAATTACCTGTTCCTTGTTTTCAAGGACCTGTTGGATTGCTTCAAGAAGGGTTTCTGAGAAGATTGATTTCATCCGCTTGTTCTTGTGCTCTTCCTTCAGGTTAACAAGCTGTATTTCAGGCATTAGCAGGTTGCCGAAACGCTCAGGTAGCTCGGCAAAGCCGTATTTTCCGGTCGTTGCGTTGTAATAAGTTTCGACTGACGGCGTAGCCGAACCCAGCAGTACATTGGCTTTGTGCAGCGAGGCGAGATAAATGGCCGAATCGCGGGCATTGTAGCGTGGTGCGGGCTCATATTGTTTATATGAAGGGTCATGCTCCTCGTCCACGATGACGAGTCCCAGGTTGCTGTATGGCAGAAACAATGCCGACCTGGCGCCGAGAATGATATCGTATTTTGCAATTTTTTCGGCCACTTCAGTGAACAGTTCACCTTCAGCCGCCGGTTCCTGTGCTACATTTTTCCATATTTCAACCCGTTCGTTTTCATCGTAGCGCGAATGATACACTCCAACCCGGGATCCGAAATATTTTCGTAACCGGTTAATTATCTGTGCAGTAAGGGCAATCTCGGGAAGCAGGTAAAGCACCTGTCTGCCCTGCTCAATAGCATCTCGTATCAGGTTGATGTACAACTCAGTCTTGCCACTCGATGTCACGCCATGTAGCAGGACAACATTTTTATCAACGAATTCTTTCCTGATCTGAACAAGCGCTTCCTCCTGCCGGCCGTTCAGAGTGATTGTTTCGTTTCCCGTTTTCACCTGCGGGTCCCAAAGCCGGCTCACCTGCTTTTCTTCAACTTTCAGGATGCCTTTCTTTTCAAGGGCTTTCAGTTGTGGTGATCCCTGCGGGAATCGTTTCAGCAGTTCGGTTTTTGTTACAGACCGTGTTTCGGCAGTCAGGCACTGCGAGAGGTGAATGTATTCGATAAGCAGTTCCAGTTGTTTTTCGGCACGTTTCTGCAAATCTTCATAGGCTTTCTGCAATTGTTCTTC
>DAONEL010000116.1:0-8264 GCA_035403045.1 Bacteroidales bacterium | reverse complement strand
ATCACATAACTTCTGATATAAACAACCCGCATTCTTTTATTATATTCACCGCAAATTTTCTGTTGTTATTTTAGTCATCCTCCTGTTGTTATGATTAAATCGGGAATTTGTAAAAAAAGTGTATTCTTCTTTACTGCCATTGCAATCACAATTTCTGTATCAGGACAGGCCATTTCGACAATTTGGACCGCCGATTCGTTAAAACTGGAAGTTTATAATGCACGAATTGAAGATTGTCTTAAACAAAAGGAATTTGAAAAAGCGAAACTTACAAATGATTCGGCGCTGAGACTAGCCCTGTCGGGACATTACCAACGTGCAACAGCCGAAGTGTATTTCAACTATGGGTATATTGAAAGGGCAAGGAACAACACAACAGGCTTTATTGATAATCTGAATGCCAGCATTGAATATTATGAGCGGGCCGGATACTACAGGGGATCAGGCAAAGCTCTGTTCCTTATCGGGCAGGCATATGTGAGTAAAGGTGATGAAAAGACTGCCCTCGAATACTTCAGAAAATCATACCTGCACCGCGAAAGAGCAGGCGACTCCGTCGGCGTGGCCAATTCACTTACCAATGTGGCGACCCTTAATTATAAAGCCGGAAATTACGATGCTGCTGCCGACGAATTTTTCACTGTTCTCGAACTGGCCAAAAAGCTAAAAAACGACAAGCTGCGCGCCATCTGTTTGAGTAACCTCACACACCTGAGTAACAAAATGAATAACTATGGTCAATCGTTACGCTACCTGGACGAAGCATTGCAACTGCAGCGAAAACTGGGTAACCGGCAGGCCGAATCAAATGTCTTTACTAATTATGGAACTACCTATACCGAATTGAAAAACTATCAAAAAGCCAGGGAAGCTTTTTTTGAAGCGCTAAAAATAAAGGAAGAGATAAACGACGAAAAAGGTATTGCCGCAACTTATTCCAACCTGGCAATTATTGCAAAAAATGAAAACGATACCGCCCTTTCGAGGAAATATGTAAACATGGCACTGGCGATTGCACGAAAAATAGGCGATAAGGAGGTTGAAGCCAATGCATACAGCAGCCTCGCATTGCTTTCGTCGATGAATAATTCGGTAGAAGCCGAACAGCAATTATTAAACAGTCTCAAAAAAGCAAAAGAGATAAATAATCCTTTGCTGGTGATGGCTAATTACAAAAACCTGAAAGAATATTATGAAAAGAAAGGCGAACATAGAAAGGCTCTGGAATTTGCCGGTTTGTTTGAATCACTGAACGACTCAACATTCAAAACCAATAATGCTGATAAAATACTTGAACTGCAGACCCGTTACGAAACAGCCGAAAAAGAGAGACAACTCAGTGAAATTACCCGTCAGAAACTGCAGCAGGAATTGCAACTTCAAAAAGCAAACCAGTTAAAATATTCTCTCATAGGTTTATCCTTGTTCCTGTTAGTTATGGCTGCCTTGCTATATAGCCGGTACAGGCTGAAAAAGCGGTCGCAGGAAAAACTGGCCCAGATAAACATGGAGCTGAATGAATTGAATACTACCAAGGACAAATTGTTTTCAATTATATCGCATGATCTAAAAAATTCGGTTTCAGCATTTATCAATATTACCGATACCCTGAATACTAATTTTGAGAATATATCTCACGATGACAAACGATACTTACTGAACGAAATGTCAGGGTCGGCAGGAAATATGAAGAATCTGTTCCGTAATCTGCTCGATTGGGCCAGGTCGCAGCGCAATCTTATAAAAGTGAATGCTATCGGGTTGAATCTCACAGAAATTATCAATGAGAATATTGAACAGACGGCAGCTGCCACAAACCGTAAAAATATAATTGTGAATGTAATTGCCGGTGACGACCTTATTGTAACTACCGACCGCGACATATTGAATACAGTGGTGCGTAACATACTGAACAATGCCGTTAAATTCAGTCCTGATGGAGGTGAAATAACCATTCATGCGAAAAAATCAGGAGATTCCTTTTCGCTGTCGGTCCATAACACAGGTGCCGGGATCAGTCCTGAAGAACTTGAAGAATTACGCAATAACTCCAACCCAATAAACAGTAAACCCGATACCGAAGGCGAAAAAGGCGCCGGGCTGGGATTGATGCTCACACGTGAATTGTTGCTAAAGATATCGGGCCAGTTGGAGATTCAAAGCCAGCAAGGCAAGGGAAGCACCTTTACAGTGCTGCTGCCGGCTACCATCTGAAAATTTTCCTCAGCCTTCACCTCCATCCGTAAAAATACGGATGCATTTCCCATATTTCTCCTGATTTGAGCCTGCCGAGGCGGGATTAATTTTGATTTCAGTAACCCTGAAAACTGATTCAAAAAAATCCCTATGCCATGAAAAAAGCACCATTCCTCACCCTCATGCTCTCAACTGTAATGTTTATCCTTTGCTACGGACAGATAAATTCAATCGATAAACCCCGGGGAAAAGTGGCCGTCAAGACTGATAATGCAATCGGGAAGAACACTCAGGGCCCGGTGGACAAAACTCAGAGCAGTTCCGGGACAAAGCAGGAAGGCGCTATTAACAGCAAAACTTCCGGTTCGGAATTGGTGGCACAGAATCCCTTAGCTGCAACATCCGGTACTGCAACCATGGTTGTGCCTTCCACCTCGGGCGAATTTATATACGTTTCGCGAAGCACCGGAAGCAATAAAAACGATGGAAGCAAATCAGCCCCGCTGAAAAATCTCGACAAAGCCATCGAAATGTCGAAACCCGGGGGCACCATTTACATCGCCGGTGGCATTGAGACCGGTACCCTCAACATCGGGTTTATTGAAAGCGACAAACCGGTAAAAATTTACGGCAGTTGGGACGACAATTTCGAACATCAGGACATTGCTGCACATCCCACAGTTATTCAACCCGATAACGAGAGCGCTCGTTCCAACAGGAAAGCATTGATGAAATTTACCCGCGATGTGGCAGGGACCGTCATCGACCACCTGGTTTTCGACGGAGGACAGCGCAACGCCTATCATGTGAAGGAAGGCGTTATTAAAGGAATTGAAGGAGGAAGGCTGCTGCCCGATACCGAGCGCCCTGCTGAGGGGTTTCCTACCATTTATGAGCCTCTTCTTCAGTTTGTTAGCGCAACCACCGGTGGCGATGTTACCATTCAGAACTGCGTATTTGTGAACGGTGCCAGTTTTGCCCTCCAGGCCGGGCATCGCAATGGAAAGTTCCGTGTGCTGAACAATGTTTTTGTGGGCAATCGTATGGCTGCTGTTGAAATTTACGGTACATGTGCCAGTACGGGGGGACCCAACACTATGGCGCTCTGCGGTGATGTGGAAATAGCTTACAATACAATCCTTTTCACCTGGAGCCGTACCAAGGATTTTCAGGATATGGGCTATGGTGTGCGGGTAATGACCAAATGTTCTTACAACATCCATCACAATATTATCGGGGCTTCGATCCTTGCAGGTGTTGATCATACGCGTTTCAACAAGGATGAATGGGTGAAAATTGATCATAATATCTTTTTTGTCAACAAGGACAAGGACGTTCATTACAGCCCGTCGAGCAACACCCGCCTGCGTATTGACGCTGCTGACCTCGGCGACATGGAGATTTCAAGCGCCAGTGGCAACAAGAACCATATCCCCAAAGAGCTGAAGGTCAATACCGATTACCTCGAAGGGTATCTTAATGCCCGCTATTCAGAACAAACCGACTTCGACCGCAACTCGCCTTCTAACCAGTGGCGCTCCATGCTTGGCATGAATATGCAGGGCACCATGACCTCGTCAGTTACCATGTTCTGCAACCGGTATCCCTGGAAGGAAGCCCTGAATCTTTTTGGTAATGTGCAGGGTTACGGGGTGCAATAACCACATCTTTTCTGATCACTAAAAATCAAAGCCATGAAATCCAACGCAATCAACCTGATACTCATCTTAATTCTGCTAATAAGTATGGAAACTATTTCAGCACAAAACCCAGGTGAAATCTTTTTTTCATCATCAATGTTAAACGCAGCAAGTCCGGCAAATATCAAAAACCAGTTCAACGCAGGCGACCACATTTATGCGGTGGTCTACCTGCCCGATGTGCTCAAAAACCTCTATCAGAACCAATCGCCCAACGGGCCACTGCAGGTTGAAATATTCATTTATGAAGTTAAAAAGCCCATGTATGAATATCAGCAACCTATGGATATGCAGCTCACCTTTGCCAATATGTGGGTAAACGGTTCGGTAAAGGACCAACATCACCTGATGGTCGATCTGGTTCCGGAACCTACAAAAACTACTTCATATGGGGGCAAGGAAATAACCTATAAGTCGTTTGGGAAAAAATTCGAGGGGCCTGTAGCCTTTGCCGAAGCCCTGGGCACCCTGTCGCCAGGAGAGCATACTATAAAAGTGGTAGTGCAATGCTATTTTGTGCCGGTGGCAACGGGAGTGTTTACAATTAATGGCAATGATTATTCCAGGTATTCCTCACTGGCGGTCCAGATAAATGATGCTGCTGCCAACGCAGCAACAGCCGATGCCGAATTTCCCAAGGCAGTAGTTTCCGATGCCGGACGTGAGACAAAAATGGTTCAGGCTTTTAAAAATTCCAACGACTGGAAATCGGGATTTATCGACGGTACCGAAGTACTCAAAACAGCCATTACTTATGACTGGGAAATACGCCGTCATGAAATTTCGGGCGCAATTCTTCATCGTTACTGTATTTGTGCCTTAGCTGTCAGAACCAAATCTGGCGGTTGTGCTTATTACAAGGTTACTTTCCAGGAAGATTATGCAGGCGGCAAGTTCCTGCCCCTGAAGTACGATGGTGTTGGGGATAAAGTAACGCTTCAGTGCGATAAACTCAAATAACGGATAACCCCCTGCCGGTATGAAAACGTCTCTGAAAATGATTCTTACAGTGATGGCAGTTGCCTGTCTGGCAGCAGGATGCAGCAAGTCTGCCAATGTAAATGCTATCAGCGGTAAGTATATCGAGAGCGATTTTTTCACCCTGTTCGTTGCCGATAACTATTCGGTGGTAAGCATTGATGGTGGGGTTCAGGCCATTCAGGGGAAGCAGTTCCTGGAAGTTTATGTTCGGAAGTTGAATCAGAGTACCGACGATATCCATGCCAGTATCAATATACTGTCAAAAACCTTTGGTGGAAGTATTCCCGACAGAATCAACCTGACAGGATCCGAATTTTTCCATACATCCATCGAAGCCCAGGGAGTTCCCCAGGATATCTATCTGGCGGTAAAGGACGGTTATAAAATCGGAATTACCCTTTCGGGAAAAGATCATACACTCAACCAGGAAATGAAAGCCATGTTCAGCAGTATCAAACTGAAATTATAACACCAAATCCTATATGAAAACACTTGTAGCAATCCTTTTTTTTACAGTGGTAATTGTGCTGATGGCCAAACCCGCCTGCGCACAATCGGGCACACATGCTGCAGGCCTGGAAGCAACGGGCAGCAGCGGCAAAGTAAGTGCATCCGTTGGCCAACTCTTTACCCAAACACCTTCATCTCCTTCAGCCTATATGGTCGAAGGTGTTCAGCAGCCCTATGAGATAATGGTTTATACCTCCAGCGAAACACTCATTTCTTCCAGCCAAACAATTTTGGTATTCCCAAATCCTTTCACTGACGATCTCACCCTTAAAATTAGTCAAGCTACTGCAGGAGATTGGAAATATGTACTGAGCGATATGAATGGTAAAATTCTTCAGAAAGATGCAGTGAGTGCTGACGAAACCCAGGTACAGGCAGCTTCGCTACCCCACGGGGCTTACCTTTTGACCGTGATGAAAAAAAATAACAGTGTCAGAACATTCAAGATCATCAAAAATTGAAAAACAAACCCATGAAAAAGATACTCTTCCTGTTTGTCATAACCCTGTCAGTTTTGGCTGTTCTTGCACAGACTCCTGAAAAATTCAGTTACCAGGCAGTTATCCGTAACAATGCCAATACTTTGCTTACCAATGCCAGCATAGGTATGCAGGTAAGCATTCTGCAAGGTTCAGCCACAGGTTCGGCTGTATATGTCGAACGTCACACCGCTACCTCCAATGCTAACGGGCTGGTTACCCTAAACATCGGAGCCGGAACACCTGTTTCGGGAATGTTCGGAACCATCAATTGGGGGTCGGGAACTTATTATATCAAAACCGAAACCGACCCTGCTGGTGGTGTAAACTACAGTATTACGGGTACATCGCAGCTCCTTTCGGTGCCGTATGCATTGTACGCTATAAATGTTCAGAACAATGACGATGCTGATGCCAATCCGACCAACGAATTGCAATCGCTGAGCATCAACGGCAACCAGCTTACCATAAGCGAGGGGAATACGGTTACATTGCCTTCGGGTGGAACCGGCGGTGATAACTGGGGAACACAGGTAGCGATGACTGATGCCACCCTTGCTGGTGATGGCCTGGGAGCTAGCCCTTTAAAAATAGCCCAGCAGGGTGCAGCAAGCGGACAGGTGCTCAAATGGAACGGCACCAGTTGGCTGCCTGCTGACGACCAAGGAAGCGCAGGCAGCAATCCTACCGGCCCTGCCGGAGGCGACCTTAGCGGTACTTATCCTAATCCTTTGGTGGCTGCAAATGCCATAACCACTGCCAAAATAGCAGATGGAACCGTTGCTACCAGTGATATTGCCGACGGTGCCATCACTACGCCCAAATTGGCCGATGGTTCCGTAACAACGGCAAAACTAGCCGATAATGCCGTAACAACGGCCAAGATAAACGACGGTACAATTGGCACGGCTGATTTAGCCAACAACGCTGTAACCGAAGCAAAACTGGCCGATAATTCAGTTACTTCTTCAAAAATTTCAGATGGCGCAGTAAACACTGCCGAAGTAGCAAGCAACGCCATAACTGTTGCCAAACTCCCGGCAGGAGCTACAGGTACTACTTATTTAAGAGGTGATGGAACCTGGGCAACACCGCCATCAGGTGCTTTACCCGGAGGCAATGATGGAAATCTGCAGTTCAAACAAGGCACGGCTTTGGCAGGCAGCGATAACCTCACCTGGAATAATACAAACAAATTCTTTAAAACCACCGGCACAGGCACAGGCGAAGGGAATGTGCTTTTTATTGGTGAATTTAAAAGCAGTAATCCGGGTGACCCTCCTGCCACTGGAGCAGGTACCCGTATGATGTGGTATCCTGATAAAGCGGCGTTCAGGGCGGGGTTTGTTGCAGGTAATCATTGGGATAAAGACAATATTGGGGTTTATTCAACCGCGATGGGAACGAATACAACTGCTTCAGGAATGCACTCAACAGCAATGGGATTGTTCACGATTGCTTCGGGCATGCATTCAGTTGCAATGGGTTCAGGTACAAATGCTTCAGGGGTTAATTCAGTGGCAATGGGCAGTACTACAGTGGCTTCAGGATCGTATACAACCGCAATGGGAATGAATACGATAGCTTCAGGGGATTATTCGACCGCAATAGGAAGAGTAGCAACTGCTTCAGGAGATTATTCATTAGCATTGGGGATTGATACACAAGCATCAGGTGATTATTCAACCGCGATGGGATTGAATACAATAGCCTCAGGAGCTTATTCAACGACAATGGGGAAAAGTACACAAGCATCAGGATTATATTCAACAGCGATAGGATACAATACCAATGCATCAGGATGGGCATCAACAGCGTTGGGGGAAAATACAATTGCATCAGGATTGGCATCAACAGCGTTGGGGGAAAATACAATTGCATCAGGATTATATTCAACAGCAATCGGGGCGAATACAACTGCTTTAGCAGAATCTTCAACAGCTATGGGAACAGGAACTACTGCTTCAGGTACATTTTCGACAGCAATCGGAGAATCTACAACTGCTTCAGGAGCGTTTTCAACGGCCATGGGATCGCTCACAAATGCCTCAGGACATAAAGCAACAGCCATCGGCGCAAACACAATTGCTCCATCGTTTTGCGAAACAGCAACAGGCAGATATAACACACTCTATACGCCAATAAGCGCAACATCCTGGAATGCATCTGACCGCCTGTTTGTTGTGGGCAATGGAACAACAGAAACTAACAGAAGCGATGTCCTCATAATTTATAAAAACGGGAATACTGTTTTTAATCAGAATATTGCCGTAAAAGGCGGTAAAGGAATCATCCGTTCTATTGATAATGTGCAGCGTAAAAACCTCTCCACTACTGTTACTATAAACTCTACCATCAATGCGGGGGCCACGGCCCAAATCAGTTTTACTTTCCCTGA
>DAONEL010000115.1:0-8264 GCA_035403045.1 Bacteroidales bacterium | reverse complement strand
TTCCACCAGCGGGTGGAGCAGCAGGGGCGGCCAGACAAAGAATCCATGTGTTATTAACCGCAATCCTTCAGGTTCCAGTTCCGGTTCAGCTGTAGCGGTTGCTGCCAACCTGTGCGCAGTGGCGGTTGGAACCGAAACCGACGGCTCAGTGATAGCGCCTGCTTCATGCTGTGGAATCGTTGGCATCAAACCTACAGTCGGCCTGCTTAGCCGCGCCGGGATCATCCCGATATCAGCGACGCAGGATACCGCCGGCCCAATGGCCCGTAACGTAACTGATGCTGCCATACTTCTGGGTTTGCTGGCTGGCTCCGATCCTGCAGACGTGACCACCCTGGAAGCAGATGCCAATAAAAAAGCTGACTACACCATTTTTCTTAAAAAAGACTATTTAAATGGTAAGCGAATAAGTATTGAAAAATCATTCCTTACCGGCAACACAGCCGTGGTGAAACTTTATCAACAGGCTATTAAAACCCTAAAGAAGCTTGGTTGCGAGATAATTGAAACCGAATTGCTCGCGAAAACCAAGGAACTGGGAGATGCTGAATTTACAGTGTTGTGCTACGAATTCAAAGACGGTGTGAATAAATACCTGGCAACCTCAAAGGCGCCGGTAAGGACATTGGCCGAAGTCATTGAATTCAATAAGAAGAATGAAGATAAGACAATGCCTTTTTTTGGACAGGAACTGCTGGAAATGTGCGAAGCAAAGGGAAATCTTGAGAGTGCAGAGTACCTCGAAGCGCTCAGGAAATCTTTGTCATCCCGGGAGATCATTGACAAACTGATGACTGAACATCGCCTGGATGCGATAGCCGGCACCAGCATCGGACCTTCATGCTGCATCGACCTGGTGAACGGAGATTACGATACGGGCTTTTACTTTTGTCCGCCTGCTGCCATGGCCGGTTATCCGCATATTACAGTGCCAATGGGTAAAGTCCAAGGCTTGCCGGTGGGGCTGTCGCTCATTGCAAGTGCCTGGAAAGAGGCCGAGCTTATTGGAATGGCCTATGCTTATGAGCAGGAATCCCGTTTCAGGCAAAAGCCGGAATATCTTCATGAAATTTTGATCCAGAGCGTGGTACAAGAGAACAGATGAAAACCTGGACTACAAGTAGCGGCTGCACAATAACCAAGGTGCTGTCAGGCAGAAGCAATGTATTCCTGCTTACAAATTCTTCATCAGCGATACTGATCGACTCGGGTATCGGTTTGATGTGGTCAGGTTTACGAGACCGATTATTGAAACTCGGTATACAGCATATTGATTACCTGGTACTTACACACGCTCACTTTGATCATGTCAATAATGCGAAGAAGATCGTTGATAATTTTGGAGCAAAAGTGATCATACATGAAGCAGAAGCTGAATATCTGGCTAAAGGAGAAATGGTGATGATAAGCAGCACGAATGCCTTCATCAGACAGATGATTAAAACATTATCAGGTTTTACATTGATGAATATCTCCTGCAGGCCTTGTCCTTATTACCTTACGTTTAAACAAAGATTTGATCTGGATCAGTTTGGATTCAATGCTTATATCATGCATACTCCGGGGCACAGCCAGGGATCGGCAAGTATTATTGTGGATAATGAAATTGCAATCGTAGGAGATGCCATGTTCGGAGTGCTTCCCTGGTCGGTTTACCCGCCATTTCTGCAGGATGAAAAGCAGCTTGTTGAAAGCTGGAGAAAATTACTCGAAACCGGGTGCGACCTCTTTCTGCCGTCGCACGGCTCGGGTAGCTCCAGGAAACTGCTGACAAGGAATTACCTGCACTATATAAAAGTTTGATACTCAAATAGCTTGTTAAGCTTTACTACCCTGTAGATTTATAAATCTTCACAGGCAGATCACAATGAGTATTAACAAAATCATCACCATGGAAACATCAATCGTGAGCCACCGGTTCAGGAACTGGATGGTTTGGACATTGCTCAGCCTGGCTGTTATTCCGCTCACTTATATTGTGAGCCTTATTGTCGTATTGTTGGTCCACGGAGCCTTCGGCTTTAACCAGATGGAAGGGGGAACTTACCTTTCACAAACAGCCATGCAGGTTGCCGGTGGAGCAGTAATCGGGCTTGGTACAAGTCTGTACCAGCGTGCATTGCTTGGAAAACATTTCACGATGCCGGCTTCGTGGATTTACTTTGCAATTGCAGGGTTTGCAATTTCCGAGTTTATTATTTGCCTGGTTCTCTGGCAAATGCATTTGAATCGCTGGCAATTGCGGTTCATCGAATTCAATCCGTTGCCCGAAGCATTGTTTTTCGCTATTGCCGGTTTGATCACCGGCATGTTGCAATGGACTATTCTCAGGAAGTATTTTTCCGGGAGCGGCTATTGGATTCTGGCAAATTTAACCGGGTGGGGGATTTGCGTGCTGGTGACAGTATTCAGTATCTGGGCCTTCTTTGCCGGAGCTTTAATCTATGGGTTGATTACCGGAGCTGTGATTTACCGGGTATTAAAGGTGAAGCAAGGTGCCGGTATGCCGGTTTATAAGGAATGATAAGTGCATCACAGACCTTAAGGGACCTGACATAATTATAGGCAGCAGAGCACCAGAGGATGAAACGGAGAATCAGCCCCGGGTTCGTAATTACAACTAGTAGTTTACCAGGTATTTGTAAACCAGGTCTTTTTCTTCAGCGGTAAGTTTGGCTTTGGGTGCCATGCTGACGAGAACTTTCGTCCATTGCTCAGTGGTGCGGCTGTCCGGTGATTTTAAACCATGACATTTGTTGCACCTTGTCGTATAAAGCTCGTAGCCTTTTTTCAGTTCATCAACACTGGCTGTTGTTCTCTTGTTTTCGTTGGATGAGGAGGGCGTATACAATTTTGTGGTTGCACAGGCTGCCAGGATCAGTAGTAGGAGAACTATGGAAAATGATTTCATCGGTAATTGTTTAAACGGTTAATAAATGGTATTTGTATGCTGCATTTTGGCTTGGCCGAATTGTTTGTGTTAGTTCAGTTTATACTCCAGCGCGATCTGCCTTATTGAAAGGCGGCAAACCTGCACTATCCTTATCCGTTCAATAATGCTGAATGCCGGCAGTGGAGGGTGTTTAAGCACCAGCATCACAAATATGCTGAATCCTGAGACTATTTTCTTCATTTCATTTGGTTAAAACACCAAAGCTACTCAAAAATAAGAGCCAGGTCAAGTTACTGGTTCTTTTGGTTGATTTGCGTAATAAAAGCATTCCGGGTTTCACCGAAATAGAGCCTGCCGGGAGAGTATTCGTCAACAATTTTCCTATTTTTACATCATATACAAGCCGTTTTATAAAACAGGTCATCCTGACAATTTTTAGCAAAGTGCACCAGGATATAAAGAATCAGAAACAGAGAGCCGGAGTTATCAATTTGCTGGTGGGAAGGCATTTAATCAGCCTGTTGATTTTTCTCATTTCAGCATACTTAACCTGTACAGGAAAAGGTTCGGAGGGAATCAGCGGGGGTATTAAATCAGCTGATACTTCCTTGATAAAACTCTACGTTTCAACTTCCCGTAAATGGCAGAACGAGCGAAAGTTCGATTCAGCCATGGCTTACCTCGACAAAGCCCGGAGCCTGGCTGAGAAGTCAGGTTTGCCTGGCGGGCAGTTTGATGTGCTGAAAGAGTTTGGCAACCTGATGGCTCTGAACGGCAGCTTTTCACCTGCTCTGGAATACTATTTTAAAGCCCTGAAAATTCTTGATGAAGAAGCCCGCACTGTCAAAAGTGAACTGGAATTAGAAAAGAAGTATTCGGAGGTATACCTGCTGATTGGCACCGGCTACTTCAAGATGGAAAGTTTTGATAAAGCGCTCCACTACTATACCAAAAGTCTGGTTGCATGCCGCGATATCTATGCTCAGGACCATTCTTTCCCTATAGATGCCCGAAGCCTGGCTTTATACAACAACATCGGATCAGTTTACCTTACCCAGGATAAACTTGACAGCGCGAAGATAAACTTCACGCGGGCGCTGGAAATCAACAGGAAGATTAACAACGATGCCTATGCTGCCTCGCTCTATAATAACATGGGCATCATCAGCAAAAACCGTAAAAACTACGATGAGGCGTTCGAGTATTATCACAAAGCGCTGGAAATCAGGTCAGGGTTGAAGGATACAGCCGGCATGGCCCAGGTTTACAATAATCTTGGCGACTGTTACAATCTTACGGGTAACTATGCTGAGGCAATAAAGGTATTAAACAGGGCGCTGGAATTCAGCAGGTTATCAAACAGCCTGACATCACAAATGAAAGCGGCCAACTTCCTTACAATTGCTTATGAGAAAGCCGGTGATTACAGGAAATCACTTAACAGCCAGCGCCTGTACAATGCACTCTTCGATAGTTTGAACAATGATGAGCAGGTCAGGCTTGCTGCAAGGCTCGAACTGCAATACAGCTTTGAGAAGAAGCAACGCGAGAACGAATTGCTTCAACAGATTGAGCTGGCAAAAAAGCAGCGTAAAGTATTGGTTTTGATGATTATATCAGGTGTTCTTCTCTTTTCGTTCGTCATATTCTTCTTGCTGAATCGTAACAAAAAAATTAAACTAAAAAGAAATGCTTTAATTCAGGAAGGTCTTTTGCTTGAGAGCAAAAACCTAAACTTAGAAAAACAAAACTTATTACTCGAAAAGCAAAACCTCGAACTCGAACTTGACTTTCGGAATAAAGAACTGGCGACGCATGTAATGTACTTAGTGAAGAAAAACGAATTCATTGCATCGATATCGGCAAAGATGATTGATCTGAAAAGCAAGCTGTCGTTCTCCAATAGCGCTGGCATACAGGATATTGTGCGCGAAATGAAATCAAATATTGATCATACAGTGTGGAATGAGTTTGAAGTTAGATTTCAGAATGTTCACCAGAGTTTTTATAACAATCTGCAGGCGCGTTATCCCGATCTTAGCCCGAACGAGCGTAAGCTATGCGCCTTCATTAGGTTAAATATGACCATTAAAGATATCAGTGCCATTACTTATCAGAGTGAAAACAGCATTAGGGTCGCCCGTATCAGGTTGCGCAAAAAGATTGGTCTTGACCGCGACGAAAACCTTGTTGCTTTCCTCCAGCAATTATAATTCCCTGTATCTAAATCATAGATTATCAGCATAGTAGATATTTGCGTACTCTTTTTGTAAGACAAAATCGGAGCTGTGTACCCATTTTGTAATTCATAAATTGCGCTGAAACAGATCGTTAATACCCATCTTTGCCATATCAAAGTTTTATTTGAATGAAGTCTAAAAAAGGAGTGGAGCTTGCCGGAAATGAACTGGAGGAATTGCGCGACAGGCTGAATAATGAAAATGCTGCATTGAATAAACTATTGCGAAATATACAGTTGTACGGCAAGCCTGCCGCCAGTGAAACTCAGGAACAGTATAAAGAAAAACGGAAACAAAACTCTCTCAAAACCAAATAACCGATCGTTAATTTACTGAATTTCAACAAAAAATGATTATGAAAAAACTCTTTACAATCCTGGGACTGGCTGTTTTAATCAGCAGCTTCAATAGTGTGTCAGCCCAGCATGCAGGCGATTTGGACCTTACCTTCAACGGGACAGGTTATTTTCGTTACGACTTTTACGGGAATACCGATGTGATCAACGATATAGCTGTTCAGACTGACAGAAAAACTGTTTCTGTCGGAGTTGCTTTTACAGCGGCATGGAATGTTGATCTGAAAGTCATCAGGCTGAATGAGGATGGAACGCTTGATGCAACATTCGGAGATGCAGGTGTTGTAACCTATGCACCTGATGGAATGACTTATTATGAAGCTCATGCAATGGCCGTTACGATGCTGACGGACGGGAAAATCCTGGTTGCAGGCGGCGTACTTACCCAGGGAGGCAATCTGAACGTTTTGCTTATAAAATTGAATGCAGACGGAAGTTTTGACGATACATTTGGTATCAATGGTATTTCGCAAACAGCTTTGGTAAACGGAAATTCAATTGCTTATGATGTCGCTATTGAACAGGATGGTAAAATACTGATTGCCGGCCAGTCGGATAATGCCGATTTTCGTCATGCCCCCACAGTTGCACGTTTCAATAGTGATGGCTCTCTTGACCTCACTTTTGCCACTGATGGTTTTACACAGCTTCAGGTTGCTTCGAGTGATAATGAATATTCGAGCATATGCCTGCAAAGCGATGGTAAAATCGTTGTATCAGGGCACTTTGCATCTTCTTCATGGGTTTATGTTACATTAATTGCCCGTTATAATACCGACGGCAGCCTCGATTCTACATTTGGAACCAACGGAACCGCAATGGTTAATCTGAATGATTTTGACGATGAATTTTTCGGAATGGGAATTAATTCGAACAATGAAATCATTGTTGGCGGCTTCACAATCGGAATGACAAGTTATGATATGGTGCTTATGAAATATGACCAGGCTGGCACGCTGGTTACCTCTTTTGGCGACAACGGAAAGGTGGTGTATAATCACAACAACACAACCTACAACGTAATCTATGATCTTGTAATTCAGGCTGATGATAAAATTGTGGCTGTTGGCTCATCGGGTGACGCTGCTCCCAATAACAACGACTGGATAATTCTTCGTTTTAATGACGATGGCTCGCTTGATAATACTTTCGGAACAGATGGTGCAACAACCACCGAGTTCTTTGGCGAACAGGATGAAGTAAATGCTGTTGCTTTAGATGGGAATGATAATATTTATGTTGGTGGAAAAACACTTAACAGTTCAGTTGGCGTAAGAGATTTTACGGTTGCCCGCTACACAAACGATTTGCATGTAGGAATAAAACGGCCCGGTCAGTCTGAATTTACCATATCACAAACCGGTAATGGCATTTTCAAAATATATACGACTGCTAATGCCGAAATCATCGAAGTGTATAACGTTATGGGCGTAAACGCAGGAAATTATGATCTGCAATCAGGTGTATACAACATTGATTTAAGTTCAAAACCGGCAGGTGTTTATATGTACAGGCTTATCCATAATGGCAATGCAATTGCTTCTGGCAAACTGGGTGTAAAGTTTTAATAATTCATAGTAATGGCTTAACCGCTTGCTTTGCCGGCCCTTGTGAAGGGTAAAGCTCCGAAGGCTGCAAAACATATGCTTTGTGGCCTTTTGATGCAGAGAAAGATCATGGACGTTTTTAACATTCAGGAACTTAGTTTTCTCCGGAGGAAAGCTATACGAAGAAGAGTTGCAATCAGGCAGCGGTTTGCTGGAGATATCTCGATTTGAAATAATAGGCTAAGTTAACCAGTGCGATCATCACGGTTGCTTCGACCAACAGACTGATAACAGCGGCAGATGCTTCTCCCGAATTCATTCCGAAAATGGCTATCGCATCTGCACTACTGCGTTATGAAAAGAGCGGAACAGCCGATGCTACCTTTGGCAATAACGGACTTACACTCTCAGAATTTTTCGGCGAACAGGATGAAGTGCAGTCGGTTGCCCTTGACGGTAATGATAAAATTTATGTGGGAGGTAAAACCCTCAATTCGGGTTCAGGGATCAGGGATTTTACAGTTGCACGATACACAAATGATCTTCATACCTCAGTAGCAGAGTCCGGGCAAACAGGTTATACGATCACGCGGGGTTTTGAGAAAGGGTTATTTACCATCAACACTCGAGAAGTGAATGCTCAGCTTGAGATTTATGACAACACCGGCAGAAAGATCAGTTCATTCAGTCTGAATTCTTCTGCATCAGTAATTGACCTGTCAGGACAACCAAATGGTGTATACCTGTATCGTCTGACCACAAATGGAAAACTTATAGGTTCCGGAAAACTGCCGGTCATATAATACGTTGTTAAATGAGTTGACACAACCATCCGGATTTCAATTGCTGAGAACTGATAAAAACATCTTTAATTTGCTACCAAAACAGGAAACATGAAAAAACATCTTCTGCTGATATCAACATTAGTGGTCCTTGCCTTTCCAACGTTTGCACAAACCTGGGAGAAGATCAACACCGGATTCAACTATATACTCATGGGAATTGAATTTCCCGGGGGGCAGAGCCAGACTGGTTTTGCTGGTGGTGAATCCGTTACATACATGGGTGATGGTATCGTTATAAAAACTACCGATGGCGGTTCGACCTGGTCGCAATTGTGGACAGGCACCGACCAGGGCATCGAAGGCATCAGCTTTCCCGATCTTAACACGGGCTATATCTGTGGCTGGAGCGCTTACTTTGCCAAGACCACCAATGGAGGTGTGAC
>DAONEL010000114.1:0-8338 GCA_035403045.1 Bacteroidales bacterium | reverse complement strand
TCCATGATCTTCATCAAGATCGCTGATCTTATATAATTCACAAAGATATTACAATGTCTGATCCTTTTGTTCGGACAATCTCTGAAAAAAATGACTCCGGAAATAGTCTGTGTTTTTGTATTTTAATGATTACCGGGATTTTACCGTCTCGGGGAAAATGCTTACTTTTGCACACTTTTTAACCCAAGTCCCATTTTATGGCTACAACAGCTGATTTCCGCAACGGATTGTGCCTCGAATTTAAAGGTGATCTGTATAAAATTGTTGAGTTCCAACATGTGAAGCCCGGCAAAGGCGCCGCTTATGTTCGCACAAAACTTAAAAACCTTAAGTCAGGCAAGGTGCTTGATAACACTTTCGACGCCGGCGAACGCGTGGATGTTGCCCGTATCGAACGCCGTCCTTACCAGTTCCTCTACAAAGACGATTCAGGTTACCATTTCATGAACACACAGACTTTCGAACAGACTTTCGTTGAGGAAGAGATGGTGGACGGGCACGAGTTTCTGAAAGAAGGCCAGGAAGTTGAAATCATGTTTCATGCCGATACCGAATCAATTCTTACCTGCGAACTGCCTACCGTCGTTGAACTGGAGATCACCTACACTGAACCCGGCCTTCGCGGTGATACTGCTACCAATGCCATGAAACCGGCAACCGTTGAAACCGGCGCCATCGTTCGTGTTCCGCTCTTTATCGAAGCCGGAACCCGCATCCGCATCGATTCCCGCTCCGGCGACTATATCGAACGCGCCAAGTAACCAATTCCTTCACCGGGATTCTTTTTCAACAAACTACGGCCTATGAAGTTTGCCGTTCCATACTCACTGCAACAGCTTGCCGGCTTGCTGAATGCTGAATTCAGCGGTGATCCGCAGATGCAGGTTACCGGTATCAACGAGATACACATGGTTTGCAGGGGTGATGTCACCTTTGTTGATCATCCCAAGTACTACGGCAAAGCCCTTTCATCAAAGGCATCGGTAGTTCTCATCAATAAAAAGGTGGACTGCCCCGAGGGCAAAGCGCTTATCTTCACCGATGACCCTTTCGCTAGTTATGTGAAGCTGGCAAAGCTGCACGCTCCTTTTGAGCCGGCAACTGCCATGATCAGTGCAACTGCCCTGATTGGCGAGGGTACGGTAATTCAGCCGGGTTCTTTTATCGGTAACAAGGTGGTGATTGGCAAAAATTGCCTCATTCACGCCAATGTTTCAATTTACGATGGTACAGTTATCGGTGACAATGTTATCATCCATTCCGGCAGTGTTTTGGGAGCTGATGCATACTATTTTCAGCGTAAGCCCGAAGGGTACCGGAAGCTGGTATCGTGCGGCAAAGTTGTTATTGGTAACAACGTGGAGATCGGAGCGCTCTGTGCGATTGACCGGGGTGTTTCGGGTGATACCATCATCAGTGATGGTGTAAAATTTGATAACCATGTGCAGGTCGGCCATGATACCTATATCGGACGTAACTGCCTGATAGGCGCCCATGCGGCCATAGCCGGTGTTACCCGCATTGAGGATGACGTGATCATCTGGGGCAGGGTAGCAGTTAACAAAGACATTGTGATCGGCAAAGGTGCCGTGATACTTGCCACTTCGGCAGTTGACAAGTCACTCGAAGGAGGGAAAACCTATTTCGGCATCCCTGCTGAAGAAGTCATCAAAAAGTGGCGTGAAGCAGCCGCCTTGCGGAAACTTCCTGATATTTTGAAAAATCTGTAGATATTCCTAAAGCCTTCCTGAAGAGAGGGCTTTTTTATTCCTGTACTTTCGGTTCAGTAACGGCTGCATCGGATTCGGCGGCAGGAATCGTATCCTGTTTTTCTTGTTTTTCTGAATAGATATCCAGTGCTACCAGTATTGCGATAAATCCCCAGAAAGGTACTGATGCTTTATCGGTATCGAGGAAGTTGTTCATCACACCATGAACATAATACGTGACAAGGCCCAGGGTTATGGTAAGGGCAAGAAGTTTTACCTGATGGTCGGTTGCTTTCCTGTAAACTTTCAGTCCTGTATATATAACGGTGATCATCAGTGCAATAACAATTAGGAAGCCTGGAAGGCCGGTTTCAGCCAGCGGGCCGATATATTCGCTGTGGGCATTGCCCAGATCACCCAGGTTTGTGCTGATGATGGTCTTTTCGCGCGAACTCTGGTAAGGAGCATATTCAAACTGGTATGTGCCTGGCCCCCAGCCGAAAACGGGTTTTTCGTGGTACATGCGCAGTGCAGATTGCCAGCGATTGATCCGTTCAAGATTTGAAGCGTCGGAAGATATGTTGGATATAGATTCAATATGCTCGATGAAATTTGCCGAAGCATCCTGCTTGTTCTTTTCAAGCTTGTCGAGTATTTCAAATTTAAAAGTGAAGAATACTGCCAGTAGCACCACAACTGTCATGGCTATCCAGCGGAATTTGATCTTCAGCAGGATGAGTATCAGCACACCGGCGGCAAATGCTACACTAACCCATGCGGCCCTGCTGAATGAAAGGTACAGTGCACCAAGGAGGATAAGCGTTGTTATTATGGAGATTGTCCTGTTGACAGGTGTGCTTTTTCTGTCAAAAGCAAAGCCGATTATCAGTGGCAGAAACAGGGAAAGGATAGCGCCGTAAGCTGTATGGTCATTATAGAAAGGCTGCATTACCCAATGGCCTGCTTTCTCACTGAATCCGTACTGCCAATGTTCAATCGTGGTAATGGCGATCACAATGATGAGGGGTAGCACATAGGCCCAGCCGAATGTTTTTGCTTTTTTTATGTCTTTAAATAAAACAGCGCCCAGGAAGAACATTGGAATTACAAACCACAGCCTGGCGGCAAAATATTTGAATGAAACAACCGGCCTCACGCTGGTGCAGGAAGCTATGAACATCCACAGCAGGCTTATCAGTATTATAACTGTAACAGGATGCCGGAGAATTCTCTTGTCAGGATAGCCTTCGATGATCACTTTGAGTGCGAAAATCAGCAAAACTCCCAGCAGCAGTGGTTCAGAAGGAATGGAGATGCTGATTCCCAGGTCGTAATTGCCGATATTGACAGCCAGCGGCGTGGACAAAACCGCGAGAAAAAATGCTTTTTCGAACTTGTAAATGTATAACAGCACGAGCATTATGGCCAGCGGGATAAAAATCCCCCAGTAATACTCCTTGTTTACCACGAGCCAGGTGTTCAGTATGATGAACAGGGAGGTGATAATATAAACAAGTGATATTTTTACCCGGTCGGTCAAAGCTTCTCTGGACTGAATTTAATGTGAAGTCCTTATTCAGGATTATTTCTGCACGCCGGTTGATTTCTTTTGTTCGACAAAAGAAATGGCTACGAGGCTCAGAAGCAGCGCACCTGCTACGAAGTAGAGCATAACCAGCAGGCGTTTGGGATATGATTTTTTATCGGCGACCTGAGGAGGTGTTACGACATTGATGTAAGTAAATTCCTTCTTGGCATCAAACACAGCCAGGTCATACTTCTGCATGATCAGGTCAAACTCATTGGCAAGTCCAAACATCCGGTAGGTGAGATAAATGAGGTCGCCGTCACCTTTGGTGGCAGGTGCGCTGGCTTGTCCCTGAGCGCCTATTATTCCCATGGTTTCAGCACTTTTTGAAAGGAAATTACCGGCACCACCATGAGCATTAAGCAAGGCTTTGGTTGAGTCGATTTCCTGCTGTTTTACAACAAGGGCTTTTTTCAGGCTTTCAACTACTTCGACATATTTTGAATGATGGGTTGCCCTGATTTTCAGATCAGTATAATGGATAATGGCATTCACCATATCGCGGGCAAAAACCGGGTCACGGTCAATCACGGTTATTTCAACACTTTCGAACGGAGTCTTCGCAACCTTTACAAACTTGTCGTAGAGGTACGACATGGTTGAACTAAAGTACTTGTACGATGAATCTATGCCATAATGCTTAGCCAGATCGAATTTCCTCATCACGCTGTCCTTCACGTCCTTGGAATTGATCCATTGAAGCATTTGTTCTGTTTCGCTCTCATCCGAATATGGAGCCACATTCGAAGGATAGATCACCGCTGTTGATTTGAAACGGGGTTTCATCACCATTGAACTTGAGAAAATCAACGAGACGAGCGCTGCCAGAACTGCAATAATAAGGAGGTGCCATTTCCATTTTGCCAGGATTCTCAGCAGATTATTGTTGTCAAAGAAATTTTCCATTCGTTTATGCCTGTTTTTTCTTGTTTTTGATTTGAAGGGTAGGGCTTTCGGAGTATCCAGTCATTGCTGACGGTCAGGGGCTTCCTCAGAAAGTTTGATATATTTCGGCAGTTCATCTCCCCAACGTTCGATGGCGGCAATCACCAGTATTGTCAGAAAGAAGGTCGATATTATTGTTGTCAGGACAATCAGCCACCTTACAGGGTAAGCTTTCTTTTCAGCCTTGTAAGCGCTCTGGACGATGAACTTCTGTGGGATGATCTTCTGGGCATCTATTTTGGCTTCATCATAACGCGCTTTTACATAGCTGAGTTGTTTCTTTTCATGTTCGAGTGCGTCACGGAGTGAAACGTATGCGCCGCCATATTGTGCAAGTACATCGAGTTTTGACTCAAGTGCCTTAATGCCCGACTGGTTACCATGGGCAATTTCTATGGCAAGTTGCTGGTTGATCATCTCAGCCTGCGTTTCATAATCATGAACACCTTTTTTGCGGATCTCGGTGAGTGAATCTTCCATCGACTTTATGTCTGACTGGAGTTTAAGGTATTCATCTTCAACGATCCTGAATCCTTCGATGGCGCGTTCCTTCTGCATATCGTTTTTTACTGAATCGAGGAGTGAAGCGATCGAATTTGCAATATCGGCTGCCATTTGCGGATCTTTGTCAAGCACCGATATTTTTACAGCCATATATTCGGTACGCTTGAAAGATATATTGTCTTCGTACTGTTTGAAAAGATGTGTATGGTACAGTCGTGAACCCTGGCGAATGCCGTAATGTTCAGCAAGATTGAATCTGGCAATGATCCTGTCGCGCAGCCGCCCGGAATTAAGTATCTGCAGCATCTGCTCGGTTTGCGCATCTTCGCCGAACTGAAGCAGGTCCTGGTCGGGACTGGGATTCTCGCTAAGCAACGCTTTGGAAACGGAATTTGTGGCTGCCGGATACATGATCACGGTTGAACGGTAACGCGGGGCAACAAAAAGCGAGGATGAAAAAACCAATGCCAGTAACCCGGAAACAAGACAGGTTATAGCAATAACTTTTCTCCACTTAATGATGAAACCAATAACGCTCGCCGGTTTATAATCATTTAAAGGTTGGGAAACTGACATGCTTTGCCGGGCTGAATTTAGAGATCGGCAAAATTAGAATAAATTCGCTTAATAGCAAGGAAACAAACAGAATTACGCATTTTGAAGTATAATGGTCAGGCAGATTAAAGTACTTATCGTTGATTACTGCGGATCAGATCAAACATTGAGCGGAAATTGAAAAGCTTCAGCACAGTTGCCAGTAAAAATGACAGGATCACCATGGTTATAAATTGAGTATGCCACACATAAGTCATACTCTTTGTGCCAATATTAATCAGAATCACCCCGACCACAAAAATCAACAAAGTGATCAGGAATTTCGTATTGACATGAAATTTGAACAGTCGCTGAACAAGTATAATCTGAATTATAGCTGTAATGAACTGTGTGACAAGACTTGCGTAGGCCGATCCCAGGGCAAAGAGCCTTGGAATAAGCAGGAAATTCAAACCAATATTGATAATCATGCCCGATAAAGCCATGATGTTAAGCGCTTTCATATTGCCATTGGCGGTAAGCAGCGTACCGAAAATGTATGTTGTGGCAATGGGCACAAACCCAATAATGAGCAGCCTGAAAATGGCAGTCGACTCTTCTACATGGCTCACATAGAGCAGGTCCATGAGTTCAAAGCTGTAAAAAAATGAACCTATCGATACAATGACAGAAGCCGTGAATAACAAGGTAAACGACAGTTTGACAAGCCATTCTACCGAGTCCTTGTCTTTGATCAGCTTGGCAAACATAGGCAGGAGAATCACCGAAAAGAGATAAGCGATCATGTTTACAGAATCCAGCAGGCGGTAAGCTGATGCATATATTCCGGCCTGCATTTCACCGGTATGGGGCAGCAACCTTTCAAGCATGACAGAGTCAGTCCTGTTGTAGGATGTCATCAGCAGGGTAAGCACTGCAAAGGGAAAACTTTGCTTAATGATAACACGGGCAAAAGTCAGGTTGAAATTCAGTTTCTTGAATTTTGCTTTTCGCAGAACGATGATAAAAGCAATAGCAGCCGTAACCAGGTATGCGCTGGTTTGGGCATACACGAACCACTCAATCCGGAACTGCTGACTGGTTATGCCACCCCACAGTAAAACGCTGCATATCAATATCATCAGTAGCCGGTCGAGGACTGAAATTACGCTGTCGGTTTTAAAATGCATGATGCCTGAGATATTCGATCTCAGGTAAAGTATGAACGATGTGAGAAACTGGTTAAACCCAAGTATAGCAATGAATTGCATTTGCCGGGTTTTATAACCGATGATAAGTCCGACAATTAATGTCACTATAAAGTAGAGAATCCCCAGAAGAAGTTTAAAGGAAATTATTCCGGAAAAATGCTTGTTAAGCAAGTGCGAATTCTGGGCGATGTTCCGGTTGTTAAAACTGGTGATGCCGAAATCGAGCAGGATATTAAAAAGGAAGGTAAAGTTGAGTAACGAGGCGTAAAATCCATACTGATCGGGGCCGGTAATGTTTTGAACAGTACGGTCAATTCCCAATATCCAGAATGGTTTTACCAGGAAATTGAGGAAAAGCAGAAGCCCGAGATTGGTAAGAAATTTACGACGCATGGGCAGTCGCCTAAGAGTGTAAAGCGGTTTGTGTTTGTTTGAATAGCCCAAAATTAAGTAAATTTCTTATTCTGCAAAATCATGAATACCTGCAGATGTTATCAAAACTGCTGTTGAAACCTTAATTTCAAGTGTTTATTGCGATTGGGGCTGACATATACTGAGTTAAACAAAATGGTAATATTTCAACAAAATGAATATCTTTGTAAAAAAATCGACTTGAAAATAGCAGTCAATACACGATTACTTATCAATAACCGCCTCGACGGTATAGGAAGGTTTTCGGCTGAAACCTTGCGCCGGATGGCCATTGCACACCCTGAACATGAATTTCACTTCATTTTTGACCGCCAGTTCGATAAGGATTTTGTGTTTTCCGACAATGTATATCCCTATGTAATACCGCCACAGGCGCGGCACCCGTTACTCTATCTCATGTGGTTCGAAGTATCGGTTCCATTGCTTTTCAGGCGCATCAAACCCGATCTTTTTGTATCACCCGACGGCTATCTGTCGCTGCGCACAAGGGTGCCTTCTGTCGCTGTGATCCACGATCTTAATTTTGAGCACTATCCTAAAGACCTTCCATGGATGGTAAGCCGTTATTACCGCAGGATGTTTCCCCGTTTTGCCAGGAAAGCCAGTCGTATTGCCACCGTTTCGGAGTATTCAAAAAAGGACATTATTCAAAGGTATTTGGTTGACCATCAAAAGATTGATGTTGTTTATAATGGCGTCTCCAGCCATTTCCACCCGTTAAGTGAAGCAGAGCAGGAGTCAGTGCGCCGCAGTTTTTCATCCAATAAGCCCTATTTCCTCTTTGTAGGATCGCTCAATCCAAGGAAAAACCTTAAGAACCTTTTCCTCGCTTTTGATGAATTCAAGAAAAAAGATAACAAGGATATTAAACTTATTGTGGCAGGCGCCCGTATGTGGTGGACTGACGATATGCGGTTCACTTATGAAAACATGCAATACCGCAACGATGTGATTTTTACCGGCAGGGTTAGTGATTCAGAACTGGTGAAGCTTGTTGCCTCGGCATTGGCGCTCACCTATGTGTCAGGTTTTGAGGGATTTGGAATACCTATACTCGAAGCTTTCCAGTGCAAAACTCCTGTAATTACATCAAACGTTACTTCGATGCCCGAGGTTGCCGGAGATGCAGCCATACAGGTCAATCCGTTTGATATCGGCGAGATAACCGATGCTCTTCAGCGCATAGCCGTTGAATCGGGATTAAGGACTGAACTGGTGAGGAAAGGGGAGGAGCAATGTTTGAAATTCTCGTGGGACAGGTCAGCAGACCTGCTTTGGAAATGCATCGAAAAAGCTTTATCATAATATGACATTAAAAGACTTAGCAAAGGAATTGATCAGGTTTTCACCTGTTGCGATTACCAAAAACCAGGAGTATGACAGGCAAACAAAGAAAGTCATAAAAAGAGTATTTG
>DAONEL010000113.1:6330-8339 GCA_035403045.1 Bacteroidales bacterium | reverse complement strand
GGGTTCCAAGTGCCGGGTTCCAGGTGCCGGGTGCCGGGTGCCAACGAAATCAAGGGAACATTTAATAAACAAACTCCTTAAGCGCATAATCGCGCCGGGTGCCAGGTTCCAGGTTCCACGTGCCGAAAAAGGCAGGAAACCTCAAAATCTCAAACATGCCTGCCCCGCGCAGGCATTAGCTCGGCAGGCAAACTCTCAAACTCTCAATCCCGATCGGGACTCAAACTTTCAAACTCATCCCACCCCTTGCGGTTTACCGAAAAAATTCTACCTTTGCAGCGGTTTCGGTGTAAATATTTCCATCATGGCACAAATAAAAATCTTTTCGGGCAGGGCGACGCGTTACCTGGCTGAAAAAATAGCCCTTTCGTACGGTCAACCGTTGGGTGAAGTGCAGGTCACCGTGTTCAGCGATGGCGAATTCAATACATCTTTTGAGGAAAACCTTCGTGGCCACGACGTTTTCATTGTTCAGTCCACATTTCCTCCCGCCGAAAACCTTTTTGAACTGCTGATGCTGGTGGATGCTGCCAAGCGCGCCTCGGCACGGCATATTATCGTGGTGATTCCTTATTTTGGATTTGCCCGGCAGGATCGCAAAGACAAGCCGCGTGTTCCGATCACCGCCAAGCTTATTGCCAACCTGATTACAGCTGCCGGCGTCAGCCGCATCATTACTATCGACTTACATGCCGACCAGATACAGGGATTTTTTGATCTCCCCGTTGACCACCTCTATGCATCATCGATCTTCCTGCCATACATCAGAAACATGAACCTGTCAAACCTGGTATTTGCTTCACCTGATACGGGAGGAACCCGCAGGGCAGCCGCCTATGCCAAGGCCATGGATACAGGTTTTGTGATCTGCTACAAGCAGCGCCTCAAGGCCAATATGGTGGAAACCATGCAACTGATAGGTGATGTGAAGGGTAAGGATGTTATTCTGCTGGATGATATCATTGATACCGGCGGTACCATTACCAAGGCAGCGCAGATAATGGTCGATAACGGCGCCAACAGCGTAAGATGCATGTGCACGCACCCCATTCTTTCGGGCAATGCATATGACCGCCTTGAAAACTCAGCATTTGATGAAATCGTTGTCACGGATACAATCCCGCTAAAACGTACCAGTTCAAAAATTAAAGTGCTTACTACGGCTGATTTATTGGCCGATGTAATAAAAAGAGTGGAGAATTTTGAATCCATCTCTTCATTGTTTCAATTCAAATAATTACAAATTAACACATTACAAAACATGAAAACTGTATCCATGAGCGGTTCTCTCCGGGAGAACGTAGGGAAAAAGGATGCACGCAAAAACAGGGCTGAAGGAAAGATCCCCTGCGTGTTGTACGGTGGAAAGGAAGAAGTGCATTTCGTCGCCGACGAAAAAGCTTTCGGACCTGTGATTTTCACCCCGTACATTCATCTGATCGAACTCACAATCGGGAAAAACAAGTACAAAACCATCCTGAAAGAAGTTCAGTATCACCCTGTTACTGACGAGATTCTGCATGTAGATTTCCTTGAAATCATGCCCGGCAAGCCGGTAGTGGTTTCATTACCCATCCGTATCGAAGGAAACTCGAAAGGGGTTCTCCGTGGTGGCAAACTGATAAAAAAGTTCCGTAAGCTGAAAGTAAAAGCTCAGCCCGAATTTCTACCCGATGAAATCGCAATCGATATCACTGAACTTGACATTAACGAATCCATTAAGGTAAGTGACGTTACACTCGAAAATGTTCAGATGCTTGATATTCCTACCAGTACTATTGTTTCTGTCGCTTCAACCCGTGCCGTTGAACCAACCGCGGGACAGGAAAAGTAGCGCATACAGCAGCAACCACTTATTAAAAGGCGCAGGGCGATTAGCTTTGCGCTTTTTATTTGGAAATCCAATGCAAATATTCCGCACCCCGATGGACACCCGCAATCTTACATTTCCCTCCAACCACCGAATGACCAATGAATTGACAATTGACAGTTGACAATTGACAATGAAT
>DAONEL010000113.1:2541-6230 GCA_035403045.1 Bacteroidales bacterium | reverse complement strand
GAATGACCAATGAATTGACAATTGACAGTTGACAATTGACAATGAATCAACCACCGAATAGCTCCCATCTCCCCAAACCCTCACTTCCACTCCCCACAACCACAATTGAATCAACCACCGAATGACTCCCACCACTCAACACCCCAAATACAGTATCTTTGCACCATCCCTGGAATCCTAAACAAAATGCCTGAAAAATACCTCATCACCGGTCTGGGAAACATTGGCGACGAATATGCAAATACAAGGCATAACATTGGTTTTATCGTTGCCGATGCTCTGGCTGCAGATCTTAACGGAAAATTTTCCATCGGGCGACACGCCTCAATTCTTGAAACGCGGCTCAAAAACAAGCAGCTTCTCATCATCAAGCCCACAACCTATATGAACCTGAGCGGCAAGGCTGTGAAATACTGGATGGACAAAGAAGAAATTCCGCTGGAAAATATACTGGTGATCACCGATGATGTTGACCTTGATCTCGGCGCATTACGAATGCGTGGCAAAGGAAGTGGAGGTAGCCATAATGGTTTGAACCACATTATTGAAACTTTAGGAACCACCGATTTTGCCCGGCTGCGGGTTGGCATTGGTAAGGATTATGCTAAAGGGTTCCAGGTTGAATATGTGCTGGGCCGCTGGACAACAGCAGAAGAAAAGATCCTGATTCCGCGTATCACAGTGGCCGTTGATATGATAAAAAGTTTTGTGCTTGCCGGCGCTGCCCGCACCATGTCGGATTTCAACAATAAATAACCGATTTATATCCAAACCAGGTTTAAAGTTGTGACTAATTGGAGACTTGAATAAACCCAATATATTGAAATATAAGGTTTTAGAATCAATATTTAAGACAATTATAAAGCACCTAAAATTCAGCCATACAGCAAAAGGCCAATGGGAGAATGACCCTTTTACCCATCGCGGAAAACGAAGGTTGCACAGGGATTTGCTTAACCCGGTATTTAATGTTTTTACTAATTTCGGGCAATAAAAAGCACTGTCTTCATGCCGAAGCCCGAAAAAGTCATTCTTGTCACATCATCGGTGGAAGCCGGAACGCTGGAAACGTTGCCACTTGCCCCGGAGATGGAACTGTTGCCGCATGAAGTGCTGCACGAAAACGAGTGGTATTTTGATATTGCAGATAAAATCTGCATTACCTCCGAATACTCCCTCTCACCGGTGATGGACAGGCTTGACCCGGCCAGGAAAAAAGCTGTGGAGACACTCAAAGACAAGGCCCGGTTCAGGGAAATACTTAAAGGAATCTATCCTGAATATGGCTTCAGTACTGTGAAATTGGCAGAAATCAGGAATATACGCGGTAGCAGGAAATCGGTCATTAAACCGGTACGGGGTATCTTCGGGACTGCGGTGAGAGTAGTGGATGAGAGTACAAATTTCGATAAGCTAAGCCAGGAACTGGGAGATGAGATCAGGAAGAATGCGAAGGTGTACCCTGGTTCCGTGCTTTCAGCCGGGGATTTTATCATAGAGGATTTCATTGAAGGAGAGGAATATGCAGTGGATATGTTCTACGATTCAAACGGAGAGCCCAAAATCGTAAACATCATGCATCATCCCTTGCCGGCAAATCATGCCTACATTCATATGATGTACAACTCGTCGAAGTCAGCCTTTGACGAGGTATATGAAAAAGCGCTGTTGTTCTTTGTTCACCTGAACAGAATCTTGCAGGTAAAGAACTTTCCAATGCATTCGGAGTTGAAGATTCATAACGGGGAAATAATCCCGGTGGAAATAAATAGTATGCGTTTTGGCGGGATGGGTTTGTGCAATCTTATCTATTTTTCGCATGGAATAAACCCTTTCCTCTGCTACCTTGAAAACCGCGAGCCTGACTGGAGTAAATTGTGGAATGGGAAGGAGGATGCGGTGTTCTCCTTTTTCATAGCCTACAACGGCAAAAATACTGATACCCGAAACTACCGGCCCAGGCCTGATAAGTTGAAAGCCTGCTTTACAAAAGTGTTGCATGAGCATCTTTTCGATCACAGGAAGCAGCTGGCATTTGGCATCTATTTCCTGGAAGAAAAGGAAGAAAATATCAGGGAGTTGATGAAGCTTGAATTTGATGATTTCTTTGAGAAAAATTAAGCACGAAAAAATATAAGGTTGAATCACTTAATGAACACGCAGCCAATATTCTCCGCCCTGATCCTGTCTTCCGGCCTTTCGGAAAGGATGGGGCAGCCAAAGGCGTTCCTGAATTGGGATGACTCACGGACTTTCATTGAGAAAATCGCCGGTGAATTCATTGAGGCAGGCTGCACACAAGTGATCTGTACTGTAAATCGTTTTATTCTTCCAGGGTGCCGGAAATTAAACCTGCCATCCAATGTAAAATTTATTCTGAACGAGCACCCCGAATGGAGCAGATTATTTTCTATCAGTCTGGGACTAAAAGAACTCAGGGAGAACTCGTATTGCTTTATTCATAATGTGGATAATCCGTTCATTCATGATGGGATTATTAAAAACCTCCTTGAATCGGCTGATCCCGGTTCCTGGATATCGCCTGAATTTGAAGGGAAAGGTGGCCATCCGGTTCTGCTGCCTCCGGGGATAGTTGAAAAAGTGCTGGAAGGAAATCTGAAAGATGCTACCCTTCAGGATATTCTCAGTCTATTTCCAAAAATAGCGGTGAAAATGCAGGATGACTCTGTCCTCAGAAATATCAATACACCGGAGGAGTACCTGAAACTGATTGATAGGAATACTTGATCAACCCCGGGTGTTCTTATTGTACTTCGATAAATAAGGTTCCTTGATCCGGCAGATGGGTTCATTCAGATAAGCCGATAGCTAAGACGGCATTTGTGGTAAGCGGGAATACCGGACCTAAAATCCGTTCACCAACGTTGAAGTACTGGTTTCCTAAATCACGATTGCCGCAGTGAATATGACGATAAGGGCTGCTATTTCGTATGAAATTGCAAGTGTCTCGGCATTCAATGTATGAGCAGCAGGATTGATAGCGAAAAAGGCAAATTATAAGCGACAGATCATACTTGATTTTCCGCTGAAATAACTCCATCGTCAAGCCGCACGATGCGCTTACCGTATTTTGCAAACTTCTCGTTGTGTGTAACCTGTATAATTGTCATTCCTTCCTTGTTCAATTCATCCAGCACGCTCATAATCATTTCACCCTGCGATGAATGCAGGTTACCTGTAGGTTCATCGGCCAGCAATAATTTTGGTTTGCCCACAATAGCACGTGCAATACCAACCAGTTGCTGCTGACCACCTGAAAGTTGCGGCGGATAAAGTTCTTTTTTCGCCACAATATTAAACCGGTCAAGCAGATCGGCCACCAGGGCCTGTCGTTCTTTGCTCTTCACTCCTTTGTAAATAAGCGGGGTTTCAATGTTTTCATGCACTGTCATCTCATCAATGAGATGGTACGCCTGAAAAATGAACCCGAAATGGTTGCGGTGATAATCAGTCTTATCCTTTTCTTTAAGCGTCAGCATCGGTCTGCCATCAAACGTGTATTCACCTTCATTGGGGGAATCAAGAAGCCCGATTATATTTAGAAGGGTCGATTTCCCGGAACCGCTTGGACCAATGACACTTACAAATTCACCTTCACTTACCTGCAGGTCAATGTTTTTCAGGACAAACGTCCGTTGATACTTCGAATCATAGTATTTGTAAATGTT
>DAONEL010000113.1:0-2441 GCA_035403045.1 Bacteroidales bacterium | reverse complement strand
TCTCATTCATATCTCAATGCCTCTACCGGATTTCTTGTTGCAGCCCTCCACGATTGCCAGCTTATGGTAAGCAGAGCTACAATAAGCGCAAGCAGGCCGGCCAGTGCGAAAATCCACCAGCTCAGAGCGGTTTTGTAGGCAAAATTCTCAAGCCATTTGTTCATAGCATAATAGGTCACAGGCACAGCTATCAGAAACGCAATACCCATCCACCGGATGTAAGTTCCATTGAGCATCATCAGCACATCTCCAATTTTAGCCCCGTTCACCTTTCGTATTCCTATCTCCTTGGTGCGCTGCTGAATGTTGAATGATGCAATGGCAAATATTCCCAGGGCTGAGAGCAGGATTGATATCAGGGCAAAAAGGGATAACACACGGCTTTGATTGTATTCCATAGTATAAACTCCACGATAAGAGTCGTTTATATAAGAATATTCCAGCGGGAATTCGGGGAAGAGCTTTTTCCACACTCCGTTGATGGTAGCGAGAGCCTCCTTTTGCCTGGCCGGAACGAAGCTTATAATAAAGTTTGAGCTGAAACTCTTGTTTGCAAATATAACCAGCGGCCTCTCGATCTTGTGCATATCGGTATAATGAAAATCAGGAACAACACCTATAATCTCTCCATCGGGAGTGAGGTAAGAAATGAAGAATTTTAACCTGAACTTTTTACCTATGGCTTCTTCGGGGTTAGAGATGCCCAGCAGTCTTAGGGCACTCATATTCAGGATGTATTTTCCTTTGCGGTTTTCGAGTGTTTTTTCAAATGCTGCAACCTTTTCAGGCAGGAGGTTATATTCCTTGTACATGTTTATTTCTATGGCTTCCTGCTCCCACTCGGCTCCGGGGATATCACCAAATTTGGTTGTCCCGGCCAGCGGTTTGATGTTGAGAAAAGTAAAAAAATTGGTATCGACCGTGAAGATATTAAGAGGCTGTTTGTCATTAACCGGAATGCCTTCCATTTCAACCGGAGATGAATCGTTAATATCCCCGCCCGGTTCTTCGAGAGCACAGGTCACATCTGTAATATCCGGATTTTTAAGCAATTCGCTTTTAAGGATATCGTACTGTTTCGACACATCCCAGCGGTTGTACCTGATCACAAGCATATTGCTGTTTTGTGACGCCGGGTGGAGGTTGTTGATATGTGCTATCTGCTTTGACAGGACAAATGTTGCCGCAATTGCAATGATTGCCAGGCAGAATTGCAATACAAGCGGGTATGTATACAGTCCGCCCAGTTTTTGTTTCATGGCTATGTCCATACTCACTTTAGAAGTAAACAGCGGGATGAGCGACAACGCAGCCAGCAATAGAATATAACCGAGAATTATTGCCGCAATGAAATAGATTTTACCATCGAGCAGATTCAGTCCCAGTGACATGTCAAGTCTGTGGCAGATCAGTAAAGCCACTGCAACAGAAAAAAGTGAAGAGAACAGGGAATTGATGATCAACTCGCGGCTAAGGTGAAGTTTGGTGGCTCCGTTGATCAGTTTTACCTTGTAGCTTTTTAACCTTCGGAGAAAAAGTACCCTGCTCAGATTCAGGTAGTTGACAAGAGTGATAAGCAGAACAATGAATGTTCCGCTCAGCAGAAGCACGATGGAACGGATATCATTATTTCGCTCAATTTCACGCGTGAGATGGCTGTGTAAATGAATATCAGTGAGCTTTTGAAACTGAATAAACGGAACAGGATCGCCGTTTTTGATCTCTTTAACCCATTTCTGCCGTACTTTCTGCTCAATTTTTCTTACATCGGCACCTTGTTTCATTAGGAAATATGTGAAAGCCCATGTGCCGTCATCTTTTTGTTTGGGCCCGGTAACAAGGATATCAGCGTGAAAATGTGAGTTTTCAGGCATATCTTCCATCACCCCTTCAACAACAAAGGGGACAGGCTGTTGATCCTGTTGCCACAGGATGTTTATTTCACGGCCCAGGACATCTGTGCTGTGGAAGTATTTTTCGGCAATGCTCCGCGTAATGTAAGTGCAGTTCGGATTTCGGAAACTGTTTTTCACATCGCCTGCAATGACTTTAAAATCAAATACATGAAAGAATGTACTGTCGGTTGCAAACACTTTCTCCGATGTAAACATATTTTCACCTATCCTGATTATTGGCCGCCGGGTTGGGATCAGCCTGGCCATTTCCTGTATTTCAGGGTATGTGCGTGCCATTTCTGCCGGCCAGCTGCCCTGAACACGGGCCGCATGCATCGAAGTTGCTCCGGTATTGGTATTCATTGTGACGCGGTAGATACGGTCGGCGTGCCGGTGGAAACGGTCAAAACTTATCTCCCGGCTCACATAGAGTGAAACCATTATAATACAGGCTAATGCAACGCACAGGCCGATGGCATTAATTACATGCCAAAGCCAGTTGTTTTTAAGTTCTCTGATAGGGCTCATGATGATTGGTGCTTAGTG
>DAONEL010000112.1:0-8374 GCA_035403045.1 Bacteroidales bacterium | reverse complement strand
AAACAGGAAACCACTTAGCCACTGAGCTCACTTAGAAGCACTTAGAGAATCAGGATACTGGATACCTGAAAACTGAAACTTGCTACATTCTCATTTCTCAATGCACCAAGCACCTGCCCCTTACGCACAAGCCTTCCCATGGCAGGCAGGCCTGCCCCTTTCACACGAACCTTCCCTTGGCAGGCAGGCTATGCACCAAGCACTACAAATAATCCTCCGAAACATTCTGCATCTTCACAAAAGGCGCGACAGCCCGGTTATAGATACCGTGAACATAAGCGATGGCCATTCCGTAATTGGTCACAGGCACCCCGGCATCCACGGCAGGTTTCAGGCGGTTGATAAGTTGTTTGCGTGTGATCATACAGCCGCCGCATTGTATCACGATGGCATACTCCTGTATCTTACCCGGTACTTCGTTGAGCCCGGCCACAACCGTGTACTCAAGCTTTTTACCGGTAAAATTGCTCAGCCACCTGGGTATTTTCACACGTCCGATATCATCGCAGGAAACATGATGGCTGCACGATTCAAGGATTAGAACCTTGTCACCGTCCTTAAGCTTCGAAATATGGGGTGTTCCGTTCAGGTAATTCTGGAAATCACCTTTCTGGCGGGCCAGCACAATGCTGAAACTCGTGAGTGGTATGTATTTCGGAATTGAGGCATCAGCCTTTGGGAAAACCTGGCTGTCGGTGATAACAAGCACCGGCTTGGGATCCATTTTGCGGATATAGGCATCAACCTCTCTTTCCTTGCATACCACCACAATACCATCGTTGTCGAGAACATCGCGTATCACCTGAACCTGGGGGAGAATAAGCCTGCCTTCGGGTGCTTCAATATCAATGGGAGTTATCAGCAGCACTGTATCTCCGTATGAAATCAGGTCACCGATCAGTGTGTTGTGGCGCATGGCCGACTCGGGCATGTATTTCCTGATAAGGCTGACCAGCCTGTCAACAGCAGGGTTGTCAGTTGAACTGAAATCGAGCACATCAGTGTTGAGCGATGCTTTGATCATGCGCTGCGTTTCAGCATAAATAGGTGTAATGTCGGATTTATTGTGAACGATGAAAAAGGGAATATCAAATTCCCGGAATTCAGCCACAAGCTCCTTCTCAAAAGCGCTGAATGTATTCTGGGTGATGATAAGTATGGCAAGGTCAATGGTTTTAAGTATCTCCTTGGTTTTTGCAATCCGCTTTTCACCCAGCAACCCTATATCATCGATTCCCGCAGTATCGATAAGCACAACAGGGCCTAACCCGTTAATTTCCATTGTCTTTCGTACAGGATCAGTGGTTGTTCCGGCCACCTCGGAAACGATGGCTACCTCCTGCCCTGCTATGGCATTGATCAGTGAACTCTTACCGTTATTTCTCCGGCCGAAAATTCCAATGTGCCCGCGAATGGATTTGGATTTCATGAGTCAGGTTTTTGAGTTTTATAGTATATCGTTCAGCGAATAACCGGTTTTGAGTAAGTTTTCAGGTTTGAGTGCCTTTTTGAGGACACTGCTGCTCACAGCTTTGGCGCGCTCATTGGCTTCAAATATATCGATCTTCTCCTCCTTCATCAGCCTGGCCAGTTGCGATGCGCGGTCGTAACCAATGTATGGAACCAGTGCAGTTGTGATGGAAGGACTGGAGTACAGCCTCTGTTCCGTCACCTCTTTCCTTACCGTCAAGCCTTCGATAAGGTTTTCACGAAGCGTAAGGCCTGCTGCTGTCATCAGTTTGAGGCTTTCGATCATGGCAGTGCCAATCACCGGGATGTAGGCATTCAGCTCGAGACAGCCCTGGGCGCTCAGCGAACTGATGAGCATGTCGTTGCTGTAAACTTTGTGAGTGGCGCTTATAACAAATTCCGGAATCACGGGGTTAACTTTGCCGGGCATAATGCTGCTGCCCACCTGCTTTGAAGGGATTGCCAACTCGTGCGGTCCGGCATCGGAGGCCAGCAGCCGAAGATCGGAAACCATCTTCTCAAGGTTAACAGCGTATGATTTCATGATGGCATGTACTTCAACCAGCGAATCAAGATTATTGGTGGCATCGGGCAGGTTTTCACCCCGGGCGACGGGCAAGCCGGTGAGCTGCTGCAACACAGGCACAACCTCCATGATAAAGAACTGGGGAACAGTAATACCTGTGCCAATGGCGCTGCCGCCAAGGTTAACAACTTTGATGCGCTCAAAACATTTTGAAACCCGCCACCAGTCGCGCGAGAGGGCTTCGCTGTATGTGCTGAACAACTTTCCGTACGACGAAGGCACCGCCTCCTGCATCTGGGTATAAGCCACCCGTAACACATTACGGTATTTGCCTTCCAGCGTTTCCACCGATTGCCTCAGGTAATTGATGCTGTTCTCGAGTCCGGTGAGCAGTTGCATTATGGTGATCCTGAGCGATGTAGGGATTATATCGTTCGTCGACTGGAAAATATTGGCCGATTCAATGGGATGGACGTGTGTATAATCGCCGGGCTTAAAACCAAGCTTCAGCAAGGCGACATTCGCGATGATCTCGTTCACGTTCATGTTGATGCTTGTTCCTGCACCACCACTCACGGCAGGTACCACAAACTGGTCGGCATATTTACCGTCTGCAACTTCAGCAGCCGCTTCCGTCATGGCTTCGATCACAGCATCATCAATCACCGGAAAATGAAAAGATTTACCCGGGTACTTTGTTTCAACGGCTGTTTTAAACTTTTTGTAGGTGATATAACAGGCCTGCTTCACCATCCCCACGGATTGGTACCATTCAACCGGAAATGTGGTTTTGTCAGGGAAGTTCTCCATGGCTCGCATCGCATGAATGCCGTAAAGGGCAGATGCCGGAACGCGAAGGCTTCCCAGTGAATCAGTTTCAGTGCGGTATTCTTTATCTTTTTCTTTCATTGCTTTTTCAATACCCCAAACTTACTGCTTTTTGCCGACCTTTTGCTTCTCATTCCTAACTTTGAGTGAACGGTAACCCGACAATTTCTCGTTCAGTTGCTGCATATTGGTGGCAGTTATCGTTAATAAACCTTCCTCGTCGGCTTCCACCGAAACCAGGTATTCTTTGTCGCCGGGCTTCAAATCGTAGTTCAGGTATTTAACGCCGTTTGCTTCTTTTGCTTTGATTGACGAAGCTTTCCTGCTGCGTACCAGGTAATCGTTCACCTCGATAAGGTTCGCCATTTTTGCAATTGAATCGGCCCACATCCTGGCAGTATCGGCGGAACTGATATAAACCAGTGTCACAGAATTGAATCCTTCCCCTTCCCGGTCGACGGAAGTTTCCTGCGACAAAGTGGAGTCGAGCAACATGCCTGATGGCTCAATAAGTCCCAAAGAATGCGCCCAACCCGGAAGTTCGTATGCTTTGTGAAGGCCGCCGAGCTCAATGGAGATCTCCTGGTAAGCCTTTTCGTAAACCATTTTTTGCCTGATATAAGGCTTGTATTTAATTGTTCCGGAATGGTATCGTTTCTCGAGTGTAAGCAGCCCGGTTTCTACCGAATCAAGTGCAATTTTCAGTGAATCAATACGATACGATTCCTGATCGGTCTGGTTATTTTTGTTGAACAAATCGCAGCCCGGAAGCAGGAGAATCATAAAAGCATACATTATAAACAACCTGTACATACTTGCAATATTGTGTTAATAACTTGTTAGAATGCTTATTATCCGAACTTTATAAAGAGTGCATCAATAATACGAAATTTATTCACTGTTTCAAACCAGTAATTTCTATGAGCATCCTGCTGTCCGAAATCATTTCCATGACCATGGGCCGATTGAAAAGTACTTCTGATATTGTTTGCATTTTGGCTACTTTTAGCGGTGCTTATGCGTTTAAAAAACTGAAAAATGAAATACAGATACCTTGGCAATTCAGGCCTCAAAGTCTCCGAACTGTGCTACGGGGCAATGACTTTTACAGGAGACAAACATAGCAATACCGCTTCAACCGGGCAGCAGGAAGCTAACCATTTGGCTGCTGCCGCACTGGACCTGGGGATTAATTTCTTCGACACCGCCGATGTGTATGCCAACGGAACTTCGGAAATGATGCTTGGTAAAGCGCTGGGCCAAAGGCGAAAAGATGTTGTTGTTGCGACAAAAGTGCGTTTCGCCATGAGCAGCAAGCCCAATGACACGGGCCTTTCGAGACATCATATCATTGAAAGCTGTGAAGCCAGCCTCCACCGGCTCAATACCGATTACATTGACCTGTACCAGGTACACAGCTACGATCCCGGCACTCCGCTCGATGAAATGCTCCGTGCGCTCGATGACCTCGTGAGAACCGGTAAAGTAAGGTACATTGGATGTTCCAACCTCACGGCCTGGCAAACCATGAAAGCGCTGGCTGTCTCAGAAAGGCTCAATCTCGAAAAGTTTATAACCACGCAGCTCTATTATTCCATCGGCGCGCGCGACATTGAGCAGGAACTCATCCCGCTCTGCCTCGACCAGAAACTGGGAATCCTTTGCTGGAGCCCATTGTCCGGGGGCTTCTTCACCGGCAAGTACCGCCACGGTGATGACGTGCCGCTGGGTATGCGCCGCAGCGACCCTCAGGCATCCAATATGAAGTACTGGCCTGTGGATGAGGACAAAGGATTTGAGATCGTAAGTTTGTTAGAAAAGATCGGTACAAACTATCAGAAAACAATTGCGCAGACAGCACTCAACTGGTTGCTTCATAAAGCAGCCGTCAGTTCGGTGATTATTGGGGCAAGAAACCTCGCCCAATTAAAAGAGAACGCCGGAGCCACGGGATGGATACTGCAGGAGGAAGACATAAAACTGCTGGATGAAATCAGCGCACAACCGCTTCGCTATCCAATGTGGCACCAGAAATACTCGGATGAGAGGTGATCGGGTATTCATCAATAATAACGACAGGAGACAAGCAATCGTCAATGCAACCCGTACTTTAGCCTCTGCCTTGACAAAGACCCGGTAAATTGATCATCCGGCCATAAGGTGAAACAAAATCCGGAGAAATCATTAATTCTGTATAAACAGATTGTTTAATTGTGAGATAAACCGGTACAGAGGCATGACATGAATAGCCCCCTGATTTGTTTTCATCTCATCCTCCTGATCTCTGGTAAGGATGTAACCCTGCTGTAAGGAAAAGTATTCCATAGCTTCGAGCAGCCCTGCTGTTTCACGCTTCAGGTTGTCGTGGTTCAGGTTTTCGCAAACCTGAATGGCTAACCTGCATTTTTTCTTTTCAAACACAACAAAATCACATTCAAATTTTTCGCGAAAGTAGTAAACCGTAACCGGTTGCTGACGTAAAAACATATATGCGGCATTTTCGAGCAGCCTGCCGCTGTCACCGGTAAAACTAAGTGTATTGGCGGATGCTATTCCATTGTCAACCACATATATCTTTCGCGGGTTTACACTGATGTTCCTGGCTGACCAGCTAAAACGCGGCAGATAGCAGAAGAGATAACTATCGGCAAGCCACGACAAATAATCGGATACAGTGTTGGCCGACCCGAATTGAAACATTTTACGAAGGTTGTTGTACGACATTTCTTTACCCAGGTTTGAAACCAGGTACAAGGTCAAATCCATGAGGCTGCCCGAATTCCTTATCCCATGCCTGATAGCAATATCCCTGTAAACAATATCATATAACAGGTTCTGAAGGACTTCAGGATTTCCTGTTTTCAAAAACTCGGGAAAACCACCCTGGGTAAGATATTGGCTAAAAGCACCTGAATGATTCTCTGAGTTTTTCAGCGATAAAAACTCGGCATAGGAAAACGGGAAAAGCTCATGCCTGATGTGCCGCCCTGTAAGCCGTGTTCCCAGTTCTGAACTCAGCAGCGACGCGTTAGAGCCTGTTATGAATATTTTCTCGCCGCGATCATGTAACTGGCGTACAAAAACTTCCCACGACGGCACGTTCTGTATTTCATCAAAAAAGTACGCTTCAATACCGTTCCCGATTACCGTATCCAGTTTCTGAAAATCGTTAAGCTCGAACCCGTGAATCCGCGAATCTTCAAAATTAAAATATGCAATATTCCCAAACCGGGCTGTAAGTTGTTTCAACAGAGTACTTTTACCGCTTCTTCGTATGCCGGTTATCACTTCAATGTGTTGCCCCGTTGATTCAAACCTGTCAAACACCGTGCGTTTAACCAGGTCATTCCTGAGATCGAGTAGTCCCCGCTGGGATTCAAACGCTAATTGAATATCGGATTGCAGCACCATTGGTAATAGTTTATATTACAAATATATGAAAGTTTATAATGCCAAAGTAAAAAATCTGTCTTTCAACTTTTGTCGCCACTTCGTAAAAGACTACATTCACACTCACCTCTGTTCAATTTCAGTGTTGCACCTTCCCAATAAAAAACGTCCATCGACAGTCAATGAACGTTTATTTATAGTCAGTACTTTGGCAGCTCTTGCCTTAAATCCCGGCATTACTGTGAATCGCTGCTCATATCTTTGAGTCCACAATTTTCAGGATTTCAGCTTCCATCGCTATGGCCTTTGTCTGGATGTCAGACCCTTCTGCAAGTATCTGTTCAACAAATGCTTTGTCCTTCAGTCCCGAGGCGTTGATCTTCACATTCAGAAAGGCGCCCATCACCGCCGAGCGGGCAGCCAGCGCTCCAACGCCAGCATCCGATACTGAGTTGGGATTTCCTGTTTCGGCCATCGCCTTAATTACTTCCATGCTCTCGAACGACTTTTTCATCACCCTGAAAGGAATCTCGATAGCATACCGGGTGGCTTCCTGGATGGCATGATCACGGGCTGCCTTTTCATCTTCGTTGCCTTTCGGCAGTCCGAATGCATCCATGATCCGGTTAAAGGCCCTTGTATCTTCATCAATGAGGAAAAGTAGTTCATCCTTGATCTGCTGGCCCTTCTCAGCCCAGTTGCTGAACTCTTCCCAGCGGTCGTCCCAGCCCGGTTTGTGGCTCGAAAGATTTGCCACCATGGTAGCCAGCGAAATGCCAAATGCACCCATAGCTGCCGAAACCGACCCGCCACCAGGGGCTGGTGATTCGGAGGCCGTTTCGTCAGCGAAACCGGCAACAGTAAGATCAACAAGCTTTTTCTGAGAATCACCGGCCAACAGGTATTCGATGATCTTTTCTTTGGGATTGAAAGGTTTCAGGTCATCGAGGCCGAGCGATTTGACGGCAATTTTCACCAGTTCAGCTTCTGACACTCCTACCGAGCGCTGTTGTTTACGAAGGAAATATTTCCCGGCATCCAGCATTGCCTTGAGAGGAATCAACCCGACAAGTTCCGATCCCGTAACCCGCAAACCGCGTTCCTGCGCTTTACTGCAGGCTTCTTCGAAGGCAACATGCACCGGTGTTATGCTGATATTTGTAAGATTAATAGAGATTTGGGCTATTCCGTATTCTTCAATGTACCAGCCAATGGCTTTACATGCTTTCAACGAACCGGGAATCCAAATCTCGTGGCCTTTTTCATCCTTTTTAATCTTACCGGTAACGCTGTTGCCTTCGCGAACCGGGCGGCCTTTTTCGCGTATGTCAAAAGCTATGGCATTCGCACGGCGTGTTGAGGTAGTGTTAAGATTCACATTGTATGCCACCAGGAAATCGCGTGCACCAACGGCAGTTGCGCCTGTCAGAGCCACTTTATCGTTAAATACGGCCGGGCCGAAGTCAGGTTTCCAGCGTGGGTCAGCAAGCTTTTTTGGTAACCCTTCGTACTCACCCGAACGGTTGTTGGCCAGGTTGCGGCGTTCTTCAGTGAAAGCGGCATTTTCATAGCAATACACAGGAATCCCCAACTCATTGCCGATCCTTTCAGCTAACCTGCGGGCATAAACCACCGTATCTTCCATGGTGATGCCGGCAACAGGGACCAGCGGGCAAACATCAGTCGCCCCGAAACGCGGGTGTTCACCTTTGTGATAGCGCATATCAATCACTTCCGAAGCTTTTTTCACGGCCTGGAAGGCGGCTTCTATTACTGCTTCAGGTTCACCCACAAAGGTCACAACGGTGCGGTTGGTAGCAGCGCCGGGATCAACATCCAGCAGCCTCACACCTTCAACTGTTTCAACCTGGTCGGTGATCTGTTTGATAACGGCCATATTGCGGCCTTCGCTGAAATTGGGAACACATTCGATGAGCTGTTTCATATTCTATTGAAAATCATTATTTTAACTTAACAGGTAAATCCTGTCGCAAAGGTAGCAATATTGCAGGATCGGGAATCCTGATTTAAATTACTAATTCGAGGTTGATAATTAAATTCATAAACTTTTAAAATATTCTCGGATAAAATGATGAAAATTCGATATTTTGTATTACATTTGATGTTCAGGGAATAAAACAAAATCAATAATAATTTTAA